>NZ_DBNGVP010000107.1:0-28488 GCF_057119385.1 Archangium sp.
TGCTCACCTTCTGAAGGGGCGGCCATGGGGTGGCTCACCAACGTTCTCATCGAAAACAAGACGTTTGAAAATGAGCGGTTGGAATTAACAGACAAGGATTCGCTCTACTTCCTTGGACCCAACCTGACGCTGCGCAACTGTACTGTTGTCCTGAAAGTGCCCGCCAGACGCCTGCACGTCCTCGGCGCACGGTTCATCGACTGCACCTTCGAGGTGAAGCAGGAGTTGATCAACCACCAGGACTGGATAACGTCTTCACTCAAGGGCTGCCGGTTCAAGGGGCGGCTGTCGGGGTGTGACTTCGGGCACTGGCCCGAGTACGGCAAGGAGTCGGAGTACCAGTTGGGCTCCATCGAGGACTGAGACTTCTCCGAAGCCCGTCTGGATGGCTGCCGCTTCATGGGGTGTGACCCCCGGACCCTCCGCTTTCCCAAGTGGCCCTGCTTCACCTTCCTGGACCCCAGCGGCCGGGCTCCCGAGCTACGTCGCGGCAAGTGGCCCGGTCTGTTTGGCAGTGTCGTCGTGGACGAGCTCCACGACCAGCCGCCGTCCACGGTGGTGCTAACGAAGTACGCTCCCGCCGTCGCGAAGAAGCTCGAAACCACCCCGGAAGAGCTCAGGGCCGTCATCGAGCAGTTCGACTGTTTCGTCTACTGACGCGCGCCGCCGCCCTACTTCTTGCGAGGCATCATGGCCACGCCGCCGGGCATGTCCGCGTGCGGCACCGCGAGGCACACGTCGTCCCGGCCCCTCGCCTTCGCCGCGTACATGGCGAAGTCCGCCGCCCGCACCAGGTCCACCGACGACAGCGCGTGCTCCGGATACGTCGCCACCCCGAGGCTCGCCGTCAGCTGCAAGTCGAGCCCCGCCGCCTCCTGGAAACGCCGGTTGCGGAAGGTGTCGCGGATGCGCATGGCGCTCGTCATCGCCCCGTCCGTGCCCGTCTCCACCAGCAGCAGGGCGAACTCGTCCCCGCCGTAGCGGAACACGTAGTCCAGCTGCCGGCAGCAGGAGACGAGCAGCTCGCCCACCTCCTTGAGCACCGCGCTGCCCACCAGGTGGCCATGCGCGTCGTTGATGGACTTGAAGCGGTCCAGGTCCAGGAAGATGAGCGACACCGGGTGGTGGAAGCGCTGCGAGCGCCGGACCTCGTGCTCCAGCTGCGCCCGCAGGTGCCGGGCGTTGTACACGCCCGTGTGCTCGTCGGTGATGGTGAGCTCCTGCACCCGCCGGAAGTTGCGCGCGTTCTCGATGGCGATGGCCGCGAAGTCCGAGATGGCCGTCAGCGCCATCAGGTCATCCTGCGTGAAGGGCCGATCCGTGGCCCCGTTCACCAGCTCGATGACGCCCAGCACCCGGCCGCGGGCGATGAGGGGCACCGCCACGATGGAGCGGGTCCGGAAGGCCGAGACCTCATCGAAGCGGGAGGCGAACAGCGGGTCGCGCGTCACGTCCTCCACCAGCCGGGCCGTGCCCGTGGAGAAGACCGCCCCGGCGATGCCCTCGCCCGGGGTCAGCTGCAGCCCCTTGAGGAGCTCCGCCCCCTCCCCCACGGCGATCTCGAAGTAGAGCTTGCCCGTGCGCTCGTCCTGGAGCAGCAGGGACCAGTTGCGGGGCCTGAGCAGGCTGCGCACCTTCTCCATCATCAGGTTCAGCACCTCGCGCAGCTCGAGCGTCGAGGTCAGAGCCTTCGCGATGTCGTTGTAGGCGGCCAACTGCTCCACCGTGCGCGTCATGGCCGCGAGCAGGTCCGCGGGATTCATCCAGGGTCCACTCCAGGGCGCAGTTCTGCTAGAGGCGAGCCGTAACATGCACACCTCAGTGGGTCAAACCCGGCTCGTTCTCGCGTCCGCTTCGCCGCGGCGGCGCGAGCTCCTCGGCCAGCTCGGACTGGCTTTCGACGTGTCCGCGGCGGACATCAACGAAACCCCCCACCAGGGCGAGGCCGCCACAGCCTACGTGCTGAGGCTGGCCCGCGAAAAGGCCCGAACGGTCGCCACCCGGAATCCGGGTTCCTGGGTGTTGGCCGCCGACACCACCGTCGTCCTCGGGGAGGAGCTGCTCGGCAAGCCCCACGACGAGGCCGAGGTCCGCGACATGATGCGTCGACTGTCGGGTAGGGCACACGAGGTCCAGACCGGCGTGGCGCTCGCCGGCCCCGGGGGCGAGCACTCCGGCGAGCATCCCGGCGAGCACTACACGGTGGTCCGCACCCGCGTCACCTTCCGGCCCCTGAGCGAGGGCGAGATCGCCTGGTACGCCAGCACCGGCGAGTCCCTGGACAAGGCCGGTGGCTACGCCATCCAGGGCAAGGGCGGCTTCCTCGTGGCGGGCATCGAGGGCAGCCCCACCAACGTCATCGGCCTGCCGCTGGGCGAGACGCTGGAGCTGCTCGCCCGGGCCGGCGTCCCCCTTCCCTGGAGCAAGCCATGAGTGAAGTCGCCGAGCGGTTGGAGCGGATTCGGGCCCGGGTGGCCGCGGCCTGTGCCCGCGCGGGCCGGGAGCCCGGCTCCGTCACCCTGGTGGCCGTGTCCAAGCTGAAGCCCGCGGCCCTCATCCGCGAGGCGTACGCGGCGGGCCAGCGCGACTTCGGGGAGAACTACGCGCAGGAGCTGCGGGACAAGGCCGCGGAGCTGGCCGGCCTCGAGGGCCTGCGCTGGCACGCCATCGGGCCGCTGCAGACGAACAAGGTGAAGTACGTGGCCAAGGCCGCCCTCTCCTTCCACGCGCTGGACCGGCTGGAGGTGGCCCAGGAACTGTCGCGCCGCCGGCAGGACTCGCCCATCCCCTGCTACGTGGAGGTGAACGTGGGCGGCGAGGCCAGCAAGAGCGGGCTGGCCCCCGAGGCGCTCGGGCCCTTCCTGGAGTCCGCGCGCGCACTGCCGGGGCTGCACATCGAGGGCCTCATGTCCCTGCCCCCGCCCACCGAGGATGAGCAGGTGGCCCGGGGTTACTTCCGCACCCTCCGGGAGCTGGCCCGCCAGCACGGGCTGACGGGCCTGTCCATGGGCACCACCCACGACTTCGAGCTGGCCATCGAGGAAGGGGCCACCCTGGTGCGCGTGGGCACCGCCATCTTCGGCGAGCGCACCTGAGCGCGGGGGCCCCCACCCGGGGCTCACCGCCCGCTCACACTTCCTTGAACTTGAAGCGGCCGTTGTCCTGGGCCTTCACCAGGAACTCGCAGCCGCAATAGTTGCAGAGCAACTCCTGGCCGTCCGCGAGCGCCTCCTCGAGCGGGTTGTTGGCGTTGCACTCGGGGCAGTCGAAGTCCTTACGGCCGTTCTTCGAGCCCGAGTCCTTCTCGTCCTCGTCCTCGTAGTAGTCCAGCGGCATCGCGTCCCTCCTGGGCCGGGCTCGGGCTCCACGCCGGCCGGGCTCGGCCCAGGCTAGCAGCCTCGCGGGGGGAAGGGCTCCTCCACTCCACCGGACGGGGGCTCGGGCCTGGCCGCATGCTGTCCTACCGGCTCCCTCATGCCCCCCACACCGGCATGCACAAGCGGGGGAATTCTGCGGTTGAATGGGCCACCCCGCCATTCGTCCATGAGCAGGCAGTCGGAGAAGCGCGGCTGGCGGTGCGGTTGGCACCCCGGCCAGCGGCTGCCTACCTTGCCAGGAGCCATTGATGCGCATGCAGTCCAAGGGAATGTTCACCGGGATGCTGTTGAGCCTCCTGATGTCGGGGGCTGCCCTCGCCCAGGGTGGGACGTCGTCCGCCTTCGGCCCCGGTGAGCAGGCGCGCTACCGCATCCAGTACCTCGGAGTCACGGCGGGCTCGGCGCAGGTGACGGTGGGCGCCCCCATGAAGCAGTGGGGCAAGGAAGTCTGGCCCATCGTGTCGCTGGCGAAGTCGGAAGCCATCACGGGCGTGTGGCCCGTGAAGGACAAGTACGTCTCCTACTGGGACTTCGGCACGCAGCGGGTGTTGGGCTCGGACATGCACGAGGACCAGAACAACAAGCGCCGCCGCGTGCGCGTGAAGCTGGCCGAGGACGGCAAGAGCGCCCAGGTGGTGAAGCAGAAGGAGGGCGAGACGCCCCGCGAGTCCTCCCATGAGCTGCCAGAGGGCACGCTCGACGTGGCGGGGGCCACCTTCGCGCTGCGCAACCGCGTGCTGGAGGTGGGCCAGGAGTACGCCTACCCCGTCTTCACCGGCTCGAAGAGCTTCATGATGAAGGCGAAGGTGGAGGCCCGCGAGACGCTGGACACGGCCGTGGGCAAGCAGGACGTGTTCCGCATGCGCGTGTACACGGAGTTCTCCGGCAAGCTGGCCTCCAAGCGCGACATGGTGGCCTGGTTCACCGCGGACGCGCGCCACCTGCCGGTGCGCATCGAGGCGGAGCTCGTCCTGGGCTCGCTCGTGGCGGAGCTGACGGAGTACCAGCAGGGGAAGATCATCGCGTCGGCCACGGCGACGGCGCGGAACGGAACGTAGAGCGGCCAGAGGCCGCGGAGGGGGGGAACATGGGGGCGGGTTGGGCGATGGGGTGGCTGCTCGCGGAGATGCTGACCGCGGCGCCCGAACCTCGAGTGGTCTCCGCGCTGGAGAAGGTGCGGCCCGGCGTCGAGCTGAAGGGAGAGAAGGAAGCCCGGTTGAGCCTCGCGCGCGGTGAGTGCGAGGCCGCCCAGGTGGTGCTCCCCCCGGGCAGCGCGAAGCTGAAGGTGAAGCCGCTGGCCCTGCGCGGACCCGAGGGCAAGACGTTGGAAGCCTCGGTGTGGCGCGAGGCGTACCTGGACGTGAAGACGCCCTCCAACTCCCAGGGCCGTACGGGGTTGTGGCCGGACCCGCTGGTACCGGTGGAGTCCTCGCCCGGGCCGGAGGGAGCGCCCCACGTCCTCTACGTGGAGCTGTGCGCTCCGGAGTCCCAGGCGCCGGGCACGTACCAGGGCGCGCTGCTCGTGGAGGCCGGAGGCAAGGCGTTGGCGCCCGTGCCCTTCACCGCGGAGGTGCAGCCCTTCGTGCTGCCCGCCACGTCCTCGCTGCCCAACAGCTTCGGCATCTCGCTCTACAGCATCTCCAAGGCGCACGGGCTGAAGCCCGAGTCTCCCGAGGCCCGCGCGCTGCTGCGCGACTACGTGAGCACCCTGCTGGCCCACCGCGTCAGCGCCCACGGCATGAGCATGGAGGCGCCGCCGGTGCGCTTCGAGGGCGGCAAGGCGGTGGTGGACTTCAGCGCGTACGACGCGGAGATGGCCCCCTTCCTGGAGGGCACCGCGCTGGACTCGGGGGCCCGCTTCACCACCGCCGACGTGCGCGACAGCAAGGCGGCCCGCACCGACGCGGAGAAGTCCGCGTACTACCGCGCCTTCGCCGAGCACTTCCGCCAGAAGGGCTGGAAGGCCCGCCTCTTCTTCTACGCCAAGGACGAGCCCAGGCCCGAGGAAGTGGCCCTCGTCCGCACCCAGGCCCTGCGGGTCCGCGCGGCGAAACAGGACGTGCCCGTGCTCGTCACCGCCCCGCTGGATGACGCGCTGCGTGGCTCGGCGGACATCCTCGCGCCCACGCTCAACTGCTTCTTCCCGCGCCCCGGGCCCCAGACGTGCCGCAACGTCGTCCCGTTGCAGACGCTGCGCGGCAAGCTCGATCCCCACGTGAAGGTGTGGTGGTACCAGAGCTGCAACTCGCACGGCTGCAACGGCGGGCCCGCCCCGGACGCCGCCGCCGAGAAGGCCTACAGCGGCTGGGCCTCGTACATGGTGGACCACCCCACCCCGCTCAACCGCGCCATGGGCCCGCTGGCCTTCCTCTCCGGCGTGGACGGCGAGCTCTATTTCGACACCGTCTTCGCCTACAACACCAAGAAGGACCCCTGGACGGACGTCTTCGAGTTCGGCGGCAACGGCGACGGCACCCTCTTCTACCCGGGCACTCCGGCCCGGCCGGGCTTCTCCCGCCACCAGCCCGTGGTCTCCCTGCGCCTCAAGAGCATCCGCGATGGGCTCGAGGACTACGAGTACCTGCGGCTGCTGGAATCGCTCGGGGAGCAGACGTTCGCACGGGAGGCCGCGCGGCGGCTCACCCGCTCGGGCTATGAAGTGGAGACGGAGGCCCGGCAGTGGGAGCAGGTACGCCGGGAGATGACCCTCCGCTTGAGGAAACGCTGGGAAGCGTCCGAATATGCGAAGCGTTCGGGCGTCCGTCCCAAGTGAATTGGAGACGTCTCACCTGGAATCAAGGATGACCGCCATGCGCACCGCCCTCGCAGCCCTCCTGTTCAGCTTCTCCTCCGCGGCCTGGGCGCAGCTGCCCGACGCGGATGGGCCCGAGGACACCAAGGCTCCCGCCACTCCGGCCCAGGCTCCGGCCGCCCCCGCCCCCGTGCCCGCGTGCGCCCAGCGCCTGCCCACCCTGCGCTCTCCGCTCTCCTTCGCTCCGGGCGAGGAGCTCGAGTTCGACCTCGACGCCATGGGCGCCACCGCCGGCAAGATGGTCATGTCCGTGCAGAAGAAGCAGGACGGCTCGCTGCCGGTGCAGATCAAGGTCCAGACCAACTCCTTCTTCTCCAAGGTGCGCCGGGTGAACGCCACCGCGATGAGCTACATGCACCCGAAGACGCTGCGGCCCTCGCGCTACACCGAGGAGGCCACGGAGAACGAGCAGCACCGCACCGTGGACGTGGCCTTCAACTCCAAGGAGCGCAGCGTCCGCATCGACTACGTCGTGAAGGGCAAGCCGGGCCGCAGCAACTACGCCTACGAGCACGAGGGCATGGACGTGGCCGGCGCCATCTACATGATGCGCCAGCTGCCCCTGAAGGAGGGCATGCCCGTGTGCTTCGACGTCTACGGCGTGCGCCGCATGTGGCGCATGTCCGCCAGCGTGGTGAAGCGCGAGCACGTGTCGCTGCCGCTCGGCGAGTTCGACGCCTGGCACCTGGCCGGCACCGCCGTGCGCCTGGACAACCCCAAGATGCAGCGCGAGGTCCACGTGTGGATTACCGACGATGACCGCCGGCTGCCGCTCGCGGCCGTGGGCACCATCGACCTGGGGGCCGTGCGCGCCACCCTCACCTCGTACTCCCGCCCGGGCGAGAAGGCCAGACAGGCCCAGGGCAAGGAACAGCTCAAGTGGTAGTCGTCTGACGCATCAACCCCGCCGCCTGCGACAGCCGGCGGCGCACCCGCGTCACCACGTCCATCAGCAGCTCCAGCCGCTCCAGCACGCGCTGCTCGTCCCCCGCCTGCAGCATCCCCATCGGGGAGAGCGCGTCCGGATGGAGGGCCTCGAGCACGTCGGTGAAGTGCGCCTCGACATCTCCCAGCGCGTCGAGCCCCTCGCGCAGGTCGTCCTCCAGGAAGTCCAGGAGCACGGTGGAATCGGCACGCACGGGCAGCACGTGGCCGAGGTGCTCCATCGACTGGCGGAGCGGATCGGCCCCCGAGCGGCGCAGCGTCGCGGGAGCGGCAACGAGGGCGGCAGCGGGTGTTGTCATGTGCGACAAGCTACAGGCCGGTAGCAGGGGGTCAATTTTTCGCTCCCCTCCCGGCGTGGGGCGAAATGTCCCAGCGCCATTTCAGAGGGGCATTTCGCAACGCGAGGACGTGCGCTTTGCCAGCCTCGGAGGCATTGACGCACCACCCCACACAGGGAAGCGAGGGGCGGCACAGGCCTTGCTCAGCGGAGCAGAGCCACTGGCGCCGTGCACCACCTCCCCCGAGGAATCCCCGATGACGCCCCTGCTTGCCGAACCGGCCACGAGCTTCCCATGGGCCCCCTGAAGGAGCTGCACGCGGCCAGCGTCCCCTGCGCCGCGAACGAGAACGAAGCCGCCCCGTTGGACGAGGTGATGGAGTTCCTGCGCCTGTTGTGGGCCGTGGACCAGGGCCTGCGCTCCACCTCCAAGTTCATGGAGACCACCATGGGGCTGACGGGCCCGCAGCGGCTGGTGGTGCGGCTCGTGGGCCAGTACCCCGGCATCACCGCGGGCGGGCTCGCGGAGATCCTCCATGTGCACCCCAGCACGCTCACCGGCGTGATGAAGCGCCTGCAGAAGCGGGGCCTCGTCGAGCGCAGGTCGGATCCGCTCGACGCGCGCAAGGCACTCCTCTTCCTCACCGACGCGGGACGGGCGATGAATGTCCCCTCCGACGGCACGGTGGAGGCCGCCGTGAAGCGGGCGCTCTCCCGCGTGCCGAAAGCACGGCTGGAGTGCGCGCGGGACGTGCTCACCGCGCTCGCCGAGGAGCTGGGCGTCGGCAACGCCCCGCTCTCGTTGGACGATCATGGCGAGGGCGCGGCGCCTGGCGATGACACGGCCGGAGTCGTGGCGGCGGGACTCGTGCCCGCGTTGGGATTGGCGGGCACCAGGCCCGGTACCGAGCCGGCGCCCTGAGTCGTCGTCGGCGCCGTGGCGCCGGGCAGCGTGCCGGAGATGGGCTGGGAGTTGAGCGGCGGCGGTGAGGCGATGAGCGGCACCGCGGGCTGCGCGTTGAGCGGCTGGGGCCCGGCGACGAGCGGCACCGGCTGCTGCACGTTGAGCGGCTGCGGCGTGGCCACGAGCGGCACCGCGGGCGTCTGCACCTGCGCCGGGCTCGGCGTGCGAACCACCCCGGAGGCCACCCGGGTCCCCCCGAAGGCGAACTCCGGCCCGGCCACTCCGGGCACCAGCGGCACCACGGAGAAGGAGCCCTGGGTGGACAGGAAGGTGGACTGCCGCGGCGCCGTCGTCAGCGGCACGAAGCCGTTCAGCGTGGGCTGGGGCAGCTGGTCGCCGCTCTGCCGCGCGGGGTTGTTCTGGAAGGCCTCCGGGACGATGGGCGTCCGCTGGCCGGGGAACTGCGAGTCGAGCTGGCCGGGGGCCCCGGGCTCGTTCGCGTTGAGCGCCACGCGCCCCGGCAGCTCCGGCGTCACGAAGGCATCCGGGACGATGGGCGTGGTCGAGAACCCGGGTGACACCACATCCGGCTGATTGGGGTTCTGCGTGGCGGGCGAGACGCGGCCCGCGTCCAGGAAGGGCTCCAGGAGCGCGCCCTGCTGGGTCGCGGGTCCCGGCAGCGTGGTATCGGCCACCCGCGCCAGGCCCTGGGTCCTCGCCGGATCCGACAGGCCATCCACCGCCCCGAGCTGGGCCTGCACGGCGGCCTGGGCCCGCGGGTTCCCGAACGAAGTCTGCCCGGCCCCGAAAGGAGTCTGGCCGACGCCAAACTGGGTCTGCCCGGCCCCGAACTGGCTCTGCCCCGTCCCCGCCCCACCGGAGCCCCCCACGCCCTGCTGCTGTGACAGGGCGCTGTTGGGAACGGCCCCCAGGGAGGCGCCCCCCGGCACGGGCGAGTTCGGAGGCGCCACCCCGGCGACATTCCCCGCCGTGGGGATCGCCGCCACCGCGGGCACGTCCCGGCCATTCACGGTGATGGCCACGTTGTCGAAGTCGAACTGGATGAAGCCCCGGGGCTCGGCCTCGCGAGGCAGGTTCCACGCCAGCACGGTCAGCTCGGTGTCCCCCGGACGCGCCACGGGCAGGGTCCGGAACGTCTCGTCGTCCGCGTGCGCCCCCTGGTCCAGCGCGGCGGCATGGATGAGGGCCGCGTCCGTGAGCAGCTGCCCGTTGCGCCACACGCGCCCGATGCCCCACAGCGCCGCCGCCGCGTGCACCCGCGACGTGTGGGCGAAGCCGAGCGCCGCCCCGCCGTGCATGTCCTGGCCGAGCACCACCCCGCCCGCGATGGGCTGGGCCGGCGCTCCCGGCAAGGGCCCCATCACGGGCTTCGAGGCCAGGGCCTGGGCCGGCGGGAAGCCCACCTGGTCCAGCTCCACCCGGTACGTGTCCCCGGCGATATCGAAGGTGGCCACCAGGCTGCCGGAATCCCCGTAGGTGGCCCGCGGGTCCGCGATGCGGTCCCGCACGGACAGCTCGGCCCGGCCGGTGCCCCGCTCGAAGAGGTCCGTGAAGGGGGTGGTGCCCTGTGTGAAGAAACCGACGTTGCCCGTCGTCCGCGCGGACACTTCGGGCCCATCGAAACGGAAGCCCCCCGGACTGGCCGCGAGCAGCCCGGTGAGCACGAAGCTGGAGAGGAATCCCGCCATCGACGCTGCCTCCTCCAGGGAGGGTAGGCAGCGGAGGCGGTGGTGGGTGACCCCAAGCGGCCGGGCGGACGAGCGCCCGCCCCGCCCGCTAGATGAGGCCCCGAGCGCGGCGGATCTGCTCCACCGTCTTGTTGTACTCGATGTCGAACGCGCTGGTTCCCTCCTGCAGGTGCTTCAGGCGGGAGCGCGCCTCCTTGTCGATCTCGTCATCCACGTCCAGGTGCTTCTTCATCACCACGTGGATCTTCTGCCGAAGCACGTTGTCGGCGGCATACACCTCCTCGACATTGCGGCTGATGAGGAGGAACTCGATCATCTGGTTGATGACGTATTCGATGCCCTCGTCGCCCATCTTGAAGCCGCGAACGTCGGCCATCTCACGCTTCACCTGGTTGAACTTCGAGTAGTCGTAGCCCCGGCGCTCCAGGGCCTCGCGCGTCGCCTGATTCACGCGCTCCTCGTTCGCCAGGTACTCCCGCATGATGGCGGACAGGTCCATCTCGGCATCAGCCACGCGCATCGGCTCTACCTCGATATCCCCGTCCTGCATCAGCCTCTGGACGACCTCCCGGGAGATGATCGGAATCACCTTCGGATAGAGCCTCATATCGGTCCCTCGCCCCTTGAAGACGTCTCGACTGGACGTGTCCGCTATAAATCAGCGCCAAGCCCAGCCGCAATGAAAAACCCCAGGAACATCGCGGATTCAGCGCACTTTGCGCACCCGCTTTCGACCGGAAATTAATCACGGCGAGCCGGGTGGCGACCCTTCTTCTGACTTTTCGTCCACCAGGGCACCCGCATCCGCCAGGGAGGCTTCGCGGATGGGATCCTCCGAGTCCTCCTCGGGGTGGCCATGGAGGGCGGCGTGAACCCGCTCGGCCAGGGTGGGCCCGAGCACCTCGGCCAGCTCCTCGATGGTGGCCTCGCGCACCCGCTTGAGGGAGCCGAACTGGCGCAGCAGCAGCTTCTTGCGCGTCTCCCCCACCCCTGGAATCTCCTCCAGGACGGAGTGGAAGTTGCCCTTGCGCATGGACTTCTGTTGGAAGGTGATCGCGAAGCGGTGGGCCTCGTCGCGCAGGCGGGCGAGCAGGTACAGCTCCGCCGAGTTCTGCCGCAGGACGATGGGATCCTTGCGGTGGGGGATGAAGACGCGCTCGGGGCTGCGGGCGCTCTCCTCGTCGCGGTCGTGCACTTCCAGGTCCCGGCTCTTGGCCAGCGAGATGATGTCCACGCCCTCCACCCCCAGGTCCTTGGCGGCGGCGAGCGCGCTGGCGAGCTGGCCCTTGCCACCGTCGATGACCAACAGATCGGGCATGTCCCCCTCCTCCTGGCCGCGTTTGAGCCGGCGGGAGATGACCTCGTGCATGCTGGCGAAGTCGTCCTGCGTCTCCAGCGTCTTGATGCGGTAGCGGCGGTAGCGCGACTTGTCGATCTCCCCGTCCGTGGCGGCCACCTGGGAGGCGACGATGCTGGAGCCCTGGAAGTGCGAGATGTCGAAGCACTCCACGCGGCGCGGCAGGTTGCGCAGGTGGAGCCGCTCCTTCAGGCGGTAGAGCACCGCCTCGGTCTCGTCCTTGGTGCGGCGGCGCTCGATGACGGCCTGCTCGGCGTTCTTCTGCGCCATGTCCACCAGGTCCCGCTTCTCGCCGCGCTTGGGCACCATGACGCGCACCCGCTCGCCCTTGCGCTCGGTGAGCAGCGCCTCGAGGCCCTCGCGCTCCTCGATGTCCAGCGGGAGGAGCACCTCCTCGGGGACGAAGTTGCCCTGGTCGTAATAGAGGTTGACGAAGGAGGGCAGCAGCTCCTCGTCGGGGAACTCCTGGCTGCCGAGCGGGAAGGCCTGGCCGCCGTTGAGCCGGCCCTGGCGCACATAGAGGACGTAGACGAGCAGCCGATCCCCCTCGCGGTGGGAGGCGAAGACGTCCTGGTCCTTGAAGTCGGTGGTGGCCACCTTCTGGCGCTCGAGGCTGCGCTCGATGGCGAGCAGCTGGTCGCGGATGCGCGCGGCCTCCTCGAACTTGAGCTCACCGGCGGCCTGCTTCATGCGCGAGCGCAGCCCGTCCACCAGCTCTCCGGCCTTGCCCTCGAGGAAGAGGACCACCTCGTCCACGCTCTTGCGGTAGTGCTGCTCGGGGACGGGGTAGACGCAGGGCGCGGGGCAGCGGCCGATCTGATGCAGGAGACAGGGCCGCTTGCGGTTGGCGAGCACGTGGTCCGTGCAGGTGCGCAGGTGGAAGTAGCGGTTGATGATGCGCAGCGTCTCGCGGATGGCGCTGGCGCTGGAGTACGGGCCGAAGTAGCGCGCGCCGTCCTTCTCGTACTTCCGCACCACCTCCAGGCGGGGATAGGCCTGGGTCCGGTCGAGCCGCAGCGAGATGTACTGCTTGTCGTCCTTGAGGAGGACGTTGAAGCGCGGCTTGTGCTTCTTGATGAGCTCGTTCTCGAGGAGGAGGGCTTCCTTCTCGTTGTGGACGAGCACCGTCTCGATGTCGCCGAGGAACTGATCGAGCAGCGAGACGAAGGCGCGCGTGTCCCCGGTACGGGTGAAGTAGGAGCGCACGCGGTTGCGCAGGTTGATCGCCTTGCCCACGTAGATGATTTCTCCGCGGCGGTCCTTCATCAGGTACACGCCGGGCTCGGTGGGCAGCGACTCCAGCTTGGCTTCGAGCTTCGCGTCCATACGGAATCAGCGGCTCTTCCTCGGTCCGATGCCCGTCTTGCCGTGAGGCGGGCCTCCCCCACCCTTGCCTCCGCGCCGGCCCTTGGGACCGGGCGTGCCGGGCTTCCTCTCGTCGGCGGGCTTCGGCGGGGCCTTGAGCAGCATGCGGCTGGGCGGCTTGAGTCCCAGCTCCATGTCCTTGAGCAGGACGATGCGGTCGCGGATCTCCGCGGCCTTCTCGAACTGCATCTCGTCGGCGTAGTGCTGCATGTCCTGGGTGAACTCGCCGATGAGGCGCTTGATCTCCTTGGGCTCCAGCACGTCGTTGGCCGAATCGGCGGCCATGGGCAGCGCGGACGGATCCGCGTCGTAGAGGTGCTCGGACAGGTCGAGGATGTGGCTCTTGACCGCCTTGGGCGTGATCCCGTGCTGCGCGTTGTAGGCGCGCTGCACCTCGCGGCGGCGGTTGGTCTCCTCGATGGCGAGCTTCATCGAGTCCGTCAGCGACTCGGCGTACATGATGACGCGGCCGTTGAGGTTGCGGGCGGCGCGGCCGATGGTCTGGATGAGGGACACGTGGCTGCGCAGGAAGCCCTCCTTGTCCGCGTCGAAGATGGCCACCAGGGACACCTCGGGGATGTCGAGGCCCTCGCGCAGCAGGTTGATGCCCACGAGCACGTCGAACTCGCCCTTGCGCAGGTCCCGGATGATGGCGGTGCGCTCGATGGCGCCGATGTCCGAGTGCAGGTAGCGGACCTTGATGCCCACCTCGGTGAGGTACTCGGTGAGGTCCTCCGCCATGCGCTTGGTGAGGGTGGTGACGAGGACGCGCTCCTGCTTCGCCACGCGCGTGCGCACCTCCTCCAGCATGTCATCCACCTGGTTGCGCGCCGGGCGGACCTCCACCTCGGGATCCGTCAGGCCCGTGGGGCGGATGATCTGCTCCACCACCACGCCCTTGGACTTCTGCAGCTCGTACTCGGCGGGAGTGGCCGAGACGAACACGGCCTGCTGCACCATGTCCTCGAACTCGGTGAACTTGAGCGGACGGTTGTCGAGGGCGCTGGGCAGGCGGAAGCCGTGCGACACCAGCGTCTCCTTGCGCGAGCGGTCCCCGCGGTACATGGCGCCGATCTGCGGCACCGTCTGGTGGCTCTCGTCGATGAGCACCAGCATGTTGCGCGGGAAGTAGTCCAGCAGGCACGGGGGCGGCTCGTTGGGGAGCCGGCCCGAGAAGTGCCGCGAGTAGTTCTCGATGCCGTTGCAGTACCCCACCTGCTCGATCATCTCGAGGTCGTACATCGTGCGCTGCTCCAGCCGCTGGGCCTCGAGCAGCTTGCCCTCGCGCTTGAACTCCTGGAGGCGCTCGGACAGCTCGTCGCGGATCGTCTGAAGCGCGCTCTTCCGGGTGTCCACCTGGGTGACGTAGTGGCTCGCGGGGAAGATGACGACCTTGTCCAGCGCGCCCAGCGTCTCGCCGCGCAGCGGGTCGAACTCGGTGATCTTCTCCACCTCGTCGCCGAAGAAGCTGACGCGTACGGCGCGCTCCTCCTCGTAGGCGGGGAACACTTCCACGGTGTCGCCGCGGGCGCGGAAGGTTCCGCGGTGGAAGTCGAGATCGTTGCGCTCGTACTGGCTCTCCACCAGCTTGCGGATGAAGCTGTCGCGGCCCAGCTCGGCGCCCACGTTCACGGTGACGGCCATGTCCACGTACGAGCGCGCGGTACCGAGGCCGTAGATGCAGGACACGCTGGCCACGATGAGCACGTCGTCGCGCGTGCGCAGCGAGTGCGTGGCCGAGTGGCGCATGCGCTCGATCTCATCGTTCACGGAGGAGTCCTTCTCGATGAAGGTGTCCGTGGTGGGGATGTACGCCTCGGGCTGGTAGTAGTCGAAGTACGAGACGAAGTACTCGATGGCGTTGTTGGGGAAGAGGGCCTTGAACTCCCCGTAGAGCTGGGCGGCGAGCGTCTTGTTGTGCGCGATGAGCAGGGTGGGACGCTTCACGTTGGCGATGACGTTCGCCATGGTGAACGTCTTGCCCGAACCCGTGACGCCCAGCAGCGTCTGGTAGCGATCCCCGCGCAGCACGGCCTCGGTGAGCTCACCGATGGCGCGCGGTTGGTCGCCCTGGGGCTTGTAGTCGCTGACGAGTTGGAACTCAGGCATGGCTCGGAGGTTTAACACCCGAAGTGCGGGGATGCCGGTTCCAAATCGTCGCTCCGCCCACGACAGGACGGAGCGGGAGCTACTTCGCTCCCTCGCTCCTCAGGGCTTCGAGCGCCTGGAGCCGGGGAGCCTCGAACTCGTCGCCCTTGTTCCAGCGGGGCAGCTCGCGCGTCCGGGCCACGTGGGCCCCGAGGAGGAAGAAGAGCCGCACGTCCTCCACCGCGCCGGAGAAGTCCCAGTCCGGGCCCAGCTCGTCCGAGGGCTGGTGGTAGTGCAGGGCCTCCCACTTCTCGCGGCGCTCCTTGCCCCACCCGGGCGGCCGGCCGATGAAGTCCATGCCGCTGCTGAAGTAGGCGGCGGGGATGCCCAGCCGGGCGAAGTTGTACTGGTCCGAGCGGTAGAAGAAGCCCCGGTCCGGCAACTGGTCCGCCTTGATGGTGCGCCCCTGCGCCCGGGCCAGCGCCGTCAGGGGTGCGTCCAGCGAGGACTTGCCCAGGCCGATGACCGTCACGTCCCGCGTGCGTCCGTGGATGTTGAGCCCGTCGATGTTGATGTTGGCCGCCACGCGTCCCGGGGGCACGGGCAGGTGCCCGGCGAGGTACTGCGAGCCCAGCAGCCCCTGCTCCTCGGCCGCCACCGCCGCGAAGAGGATGGAGCGCGGCGGTGCCTTGGGCAGCACGGTGAAGGCCTCGGCCGCCTCGAGCATGGCCGCCACGCCGGACGCGTTGTCCACAGCTCCGTTGTAGATGGCGTCCTCGCCCGGCTTCGGGTCGTCCTTCATGCCCAGGTGATCATGGTGCGCCGTGTAGAGCACCACTTCCCTGGAGAGCGTGGGGTCGCTCCCCGGCAGCAGGCCCAGCACGTTCGCCGTGGGACGGCGGCGCACCTGGTTGGCGAAGCGCGTGGACACCTTCACCCCCAGCGGCACCGGGTGGAAGTCCCGGCTCCGGGCCGCCGTGCGCAGCGAGTCCAGGTCCTTGTCCGACAGCCGCAGCACCCGGCGCGTGGCCTCGTCCGTCGTCCAGGCCTTCATCTGCAGGCGCGGCGTGTCCTCCGAGGCCGGCAGCTCGAACTGCTCGCCCGACCAGGACGTCTGCACCACCTGCCACGCGTACCCCGCGCTCGGCGTGGTGTGCAGGAGGATGGCCCCCGCCGCCCCCACCTTCGCGGCCTGCTCGTACTTGTAGTCCCACCGGCCGTAGCGCAGCCGCGCCTTGCCTCCGAAGAGCTTCGGGTCGTCCTCCGGATCGTTGTTCAGGATGAGGAGCGTCTTGCCCCTCAGGTCCATCCCCTTGAAGTCGTCCCACTGGTACTCGGGCGCCTGGATGCCGTAGCCCACGAACACCAGCTCCGAGTCCTGCAGCACCGCCTCCGCCGCCTGCACCCCCGAGCTCGCGATGAAGTCGTCGTGGAACCGCAGCTCCGTGCGCTCCGTGGCGTTGCTGAAGGTCAGCGTCTCGGGGTGGCCCGTCATCCCCACCAGCTCGAAGGGTTGCAGGTAGCTGCCGTGGGGACCCGCGGGCTTCAGCCCCAGGAGCTGGAACTGGGTCGCGATGTAGTGCTGGGCGAGGGCGTCACCGCGCGTGCCAGGACCCCGGCCCTCGAGGAGATCCGCGGCCAGGAAGCCCACGTGGGCCCGGAGGTCTCCGGCCTCGATGCTCTGCGCGGCGGCCTTCTCCGCCGCCGTGGTGAGCTGGGCCCGGGCGGCGAGCGGCAGGAGGATCAGGGCGGCGTGGAGCACCAGCATTCGCTTCATGGCTCGTGTGCCCCTACCACGACCTGACCGCTGGAGCGGGGAGGTTCTTCGCCCGGATGGTTGAACGGCGGACCCTGCCCTGCCCGTGCCTCGGACACAGCTCTTACTTGAATTCCAAATATTGGATAATAATGTAGACTTCCCGTCATAACAGAACCGTGGGGAGTTTCCGATGAAACGAGACCTGGCCCGCCGCCCTGCATCGCTCTTGCTCAGTGGGTTGTTGCTGCTCGCGGCCTGTGGAGTCAGCTCCGAGGCGGAGGTGACTCCAGCCGGAGAGCCGCTGGGCACCCGGGAGGCGGCGATCTGCTCCGGTACGAGCGTTTCCACCCTGAGCCTCGCGGGCATCAGCACGTACCAGGGGGAGATGGCGGGGGCGGGGGACTGGGCGGTCACCTATCCCGCCAACGCGGTGCGCCTGGAGTACTACGTCGACGGGACGCTGATCGGCACGGCCGAGCGCTGCAACGCCTCGGGTGGACTGAGCTCCTGCACCGGCTCGGGGAGCTGGAGCTTCAGCCTGGCGGGGGTGTCGTGCGGCGCCCACACGTTCCAGATCAAGGCCTACCCCATGACCATCAGCAGCGCGGGGGATCGCGAGACGTGCTGGAGCAATGTCCGGGTGCTCACCCAGACGGTGGGCGAGAACTGCACCGCCAAGGCCGCCACCACCACCTCCCACTTCTCGGTGGCGCGGGATGGGGAGAACAACCTCTGGGCCTGGGGCGACAACTGGGCGGGCCAGTTCGGGGATGGGACGACGACCACCACTCGCAAGGTGCCGGCGAAGATGCCGGGCATCAGCAACGTCAAGGAAGTCAGCCTGGGCTTCTACCACACGGTGGCACTGAAGCATGACGGCACCGTCTGGACCTGGGGCTACAACGGCTCCGGCCAGCTCGGGGATGGGACGACCACCACCCGCAACACGCCGGGGATCGTGCCAGGGCTCAGCGGCATCGTCGCCATTGCCGCCGGTGGCAGTTTCAATCTGGCGCTGAAGAATGACGGCACCGTCTGGTCCTGGGGCGACAACTGGACGGGCCCGCTCGGAGATGGGACGGAGATCACCCGCCTGTCGCCGGTGCGGGTGGTGGGACTCACCGGCGTCACGGCCTTGGCCGCTGGCATCAATCACTCCGTGGCACTGAGGAATGACGGCACCGTCTGGGCCTGGGGCCGCAACATGGCAGGAGAGCTCGGAGACGGAACGGCCACCGTGCGCACCACGCCGGTGCGGGCGCAGGGTCTCACCGGGGTCGTCTCCATCGCCGCGAGCTACTGGCAGACGATGGCGGTGAAGAGTGACGGCACCGGCTGGGTCTGGGGCCGCAACTGGGCGGGCCAGGTCGGGGACGGGACGAACACCGATCGTTACACGCCGGTGCAGGTCCTCAGCGGCGTCAAGGCCATGAGTGGCGGCTTTGGCCACACGGTGGCGGTGCGGAATGACGGCACCGTCTGGACCTGGGGCGACAACAGCCAGGGCCAGCTGGGCAATGGGACGACGACCGGCCGCAATGTGCCGGGGCAGGTACCAGGCATGAGCGGGGTCTCCACCGTGGCCACGGGCAGCAACGCCGTCTACAACACGGTGGTGGTGAAGAACGACGGCTCCGTCTGGGCCTGGGGCAGCGACAACACGTCGAGCTCGGGCGTCCTCGGTGACGGCGTGAGCAGCAAGAGCTTGACGCCGGTGCGGGTGTTGAACCTCGGCCCGTAGGAGCGCCGGGCCCGGGTTCATCCCCCGGGCCCGTGAGGGGCTCTTGCTCCGCGGTGGGGAGGGTTGAAGGGTGGGCCCTCCTCGCTCCCGCACTACGCCTGCGGAGCCACCTTCCACACGGTGCCCGCCGCCGTGTCCAGGATCTCCACCCCCAGGCCCTTGAGCTCCTCGCGCAGCCGGTCTCCCTCCGCGAAGTTCTTCGCCTTGCGGGCCTCGTTGCGCGCCTGGATGAGCGACTCCACCTTCGCCACGTCGATGCCCCGCTCCTTCACCGCCCGGTCGCGCCGCCTCAGCAGCCACTGCGCCGGCTCGTCCTCGAACAGGCCCAGCACCTTCGACACCTTGCGCACGTCCTCACGCAGCGCCTGCAGCGTGCGCCCCACCTGCGCCTTGTCCTTCACCGGCGGCTTGTCCGTCAGCTCGTTCATCTGCGCGAACAGCCCCGACAACGCCCCCAGCGCTCCCGCCGTGTTGAAGTCGTCGTCCATCTGCGACTCGAACTCGGTGAGGAACCTGCCCGGCTCGCCGTACAACGGACCCTTGCCGAAGTCCTTCCCGCCCACGCGCTCGTCCACCTTGCGCAGCGTCTCGTAGAAGTACTCCATCCGCTGCTCCGCGTCCGCCAGCCCCTTGTCCGCGAAGTTCAGCGGGTGCCGGTAGTGCGTCCCCACGAAGAAGAAACGCAGCGCCTCCGGGTCCACCTTCCCCAGCGCGTCCCTCAGCCGCACCACGTTCCCCAGCGACTTGGACATCTTCGCGCCCTCGAGGTCGAGGAAGCCGCAGTGCATCCAGTAGCGCGCGAACGTCTTCCCGCTCGCGCCCTCGCTCTGGGCAATCTCGTTCTCGTGGTGCGGGAAGATCAGATCCAACCCGCCTCCGTGGATGTCGAACGTCTCCCCGAGGTACTTCGCGCTCATCGCCGAGCACTCGATGTGCCAGCCCGGCCGGCCCTTGCCCCACGGGCTGTCCCACGCCGGCTCCCCCGGCTTCGCCGCCTTCCACAGCGCGAAGTCCAGCGGCTCGTGCTTCTGCTCGCCCGGCTGCACCCGCTCCCCCGCGCACAGGTCGTCCAGGTTGCGCTTGGACAGCTTCGCGTACTCCGGGTAGCGCCTCACCGAGAAGTACACGTCCCCCTGCGACTCGTACGCCAGGCCCTTGTCCACCAGCTTGCCGATGATCCCGATGATCTCCGCCAGGTGATCGCTCACCTTCGGCGAGACGTCCGGCTCCAGCAGGTGCAGCGCCCGGGCGTCCTCCCGGAAGGCCTCCACGAAGCGCGCCGCCAGCACCACCGGCTCCTCGCCCGTCTCGTGCGCCGCCTTGATGATCTTGTCGTCCACGTCCGTGTAGTTGCGGACGTACTTCACCTCGAAGCCCCGGTAGCGCAGGTAGCGCACCACCACGTCGAACGAGGTGAACGTCCTCGCGTTGCCGATGTGGACGTAGCTGTAGACCGTCGGGCCGCAGACGTAGACCCCCAGCTTGCCCGGCACCGCCGGCTCCAGGGACTCCTTCTGCATCGTCATCGTGTTGAAGAGGCGAATCGATGCTGCGGCCACGTGCGATAACCTCCGCTGGTCCATTCCAGGGTTGGAAAGCCGGACTCTAGGACTTCCCCACGTCCCGGACCACAAATGCCTGACAGTGTGAGACAACTCTGATGCCCCGTGGGCACTCCAGGCCGCCGAAAAAGGACTATCCTTCCCCTCCCCTGCCCGCCCCCATCTCCGTCCGCCGTCGAATCTGGGAGAATGCGCCCCCATGAGTCCTCCCAATCCCAAGCGCCCGCCCCGCGCACCCCGCCCCCCGGGGGAGTCGGCCTCGCGCCAGGAGCCGGAGGTCGAGCTCCCCTTCGACGATGACGAGGTGGCCCCCCTCCAGGCGGACGACCCTCGCCCCCAGCGCGTCCCCCAGTTCCCCGCCGGCCCCCGCCGCCGCCCCCGCCGCGGCCCCAGCGGCGCCCCCCGCGAGGGCCGCGACCGCGAGCTGCCCGCCCGCTTCGACTCCGGCGAGTACGAGGACCCCGGCCATACCCCCGCCTTCCTCTACGTCGAGCGCGGCCCCGGCGTCGGCCAGCTGCTCCCCGTCAAGCAGGGCGTCCTCGTGCTCGGCCGCGCCTCCACCTCGGACCTGCGCCTGCAGCACCCCTCCATCAGCCGCCGCCACGCCCAGCTCACCCGCCGCGGCGACCGCCTCACCCTCAAGGACCTCGGCAGCCAGAACGGCACCTACGTCAACCGCACCCGCCTCTCCGGCGAGGTGGAGCTCCGCTCCGGGGATGAGCTCGCCCTCGGCAATGCCATCCTCCAGCTCCGGGGGCCCGGGCCCGCGCCCGCGCGCCCTCGGGCCTCCTCCAGCCGGGCGGGCTCGTCTCTCCGGGTGGGGCTCGGCTCCCGCCGCATCCTCCTGCTCGCCGTCGCCACCGGCGCCCTCGTGGCCGTGTTCCTCACGCTCGCCGCCCTGCGCTTCGCGCGCATGGGCCTCGCGCCGGATTCAGCCGGGGACGTGGAGTCCGGGCAGGTGGCCGAGGCTCCCGCGGAGGCCGCTCCCGAGCCGGAGACCGGGGCCGAGCCGGTCGAGGTGGCTCCCGCCGTCGAGGAGGCGCCCCCCGAGCCCGTGCAGCCCGCTCCGGTGCCCGCGGCTCCGGCCGCGAAGGTGCGGTCCGGGGCGCGGCCGATCAGTGCCCAGTCCATCGCCGAGGGGTCCAAGCCCCGGGAGACCGGGAGGGTGAAGGCGTCGAGTGGCAAGGCCTCCGTGAAGCCCGCTTCCGTTGCGCCTCAGGCAGAGCTCGTCTCCGACGAGGACGCCGAAACCGAGGCCCTCTCCCTCTACGAGGCCGGCAAGGTCGACTCCGCCCTCACCCTCGCCCGGCGCGCCCAGCTGGAGGGCCTGGCCTCGACGCTCGCTCGCTTCCAGGAAGAGTGGCGCGCGGGCAATGCCGCTCTCACCAGCGGCGATCCGGCCTCCGCCATCCCTCATCTCTCCGCCGCTCTCGAGCTCGATCAGCGGATTTCCAAGGGCTGGGGCTCTCTCGCGCCACGGATTCGCAAGGCACTCGCTCAGGCGCAGACGCAGGCGGGGAACAAGCCGTAGACCCTGCACGGGCTCAACCATGGGCCCGGATACCCTCACCCCGTCCCTCTCCCGGGGGGAGAGGGGAAATTGTGTTCTCTCGGGTGATGGGGCTCAGGTGGGTCTTCTCTTCAGGCCCCGGAGCAGCAGCGCGGCGTTTCCGAGCAGGAACAGCACCAGGACCAGTGCCGCCAACAACACCCCCTTGTCCCCTCCCGGCCTCTCCCCTTCCACCACCAGCCACAACCGCCCGTCCCTCGGCTGCACCTCCCCCATCTCCCTCAGCAGCTTGAAGCCCTCCCGGTAGCGCTCCCCGTCCTCCTCCGCCAACAGCCGCCCCCTCACCCCGAAAGGCCGGGAGTCCGGCCTCGGCGGCACCCGCCCCGGAGCCCACTCCTCTCCCGGCAAGGCCCTCCGGCGCACCAGGAACGGGGACTCCCGCAGCCCCACCACCACGTAGACGTCCTCTCCCTCCCGCCCGTACGCCCCTCGCAGCGTCGGCACCCCGTGCAGCTGCACGTAGCGGTTGGATTCCAGGACGTCGTACCGGTACTCCCCCTCCGCCCCCAGCGTCAGCGGCGTGCGCGAGGAGAAGAAGTACGCCACGTCCTTCCACATCAGCCCCAGCAACACCCCGCCCACCACCAGCGCCAAGACCGCCACCGGCGCCTTCACCCCCACCCCACGCCGCTGGATTCGCTCCTCCAGCTCCGCGATGCGCCGGTCCCGCTCCTCCTGAAGCTCCGAGTCACTGGACATAGATGGACATGAAAAAACCCCGGCCCCCACCATCGGGGAACCGGGGCTTTCTACATCCGCGTGAAGCGGATCAGGCCAGGTTGAAGATCTTCTTCAGGTCCGACTCGATCTCTTCCTCGGAGCAGTCCTTCGCCAGCGACAGCTCCTTGATGAGCAGCGAGCGCGCCGTATCCAGCATCTTGCGCTCACCGAACGACAGATCCTTGTCTCCCTTCAACAGGTAGAGGTCGCGCAGCACTTCGGCGATCTCGAACACGGAGCCCGTCTTGATCTTCTCCATGTACTCCCGGTAGCGACGGTTCCACGTCGTGGAGTCGACCGAGATGTCCTTCTCCTTCAGGATGGAGTAGACCTGCTTGACGTCCTCCTCGCTGATGATCTCCCGGAGGCCCACGGAACCGACCTTGTTGATGGGGATCATGATCCGCATCCCATTCTCCAGGATGCGCAGCACATAGAAGGACTGCCGCTGTCCGGCGACCTCGGTGTGCTCAATCCCCATCACCTCGCCCACACCCTGCCCAGGGTACACAGCCTTGTCGCCGGTCTTGAAGCTCGTCTGCACTCTTACCGCCTCCTCTAGGATGGCTTGGCTCGACTCGACACCCGGCCCAGAAAGCCGCTCATGAATACCACGATTCACCCCTTACAGCAACATTGCAGTCTTGACCCGCCCGGGAATTCCTGACTAGCCTGCGCGCCTTTGCGTGTGTGCGGTCGCCCGGTAGGGCGATGCACCACGACGGGACGGAGCGGGTTGCTGGGTGGTGGGGGTGGGGCGTGGGCCGTTATTCGTGGCGCGATCTGACCGGGCGTCCTCTGTTCTTCCCTGCTGTGAGCTTGATGCTCGGCGCGGGGTTGGGGCTTGGAACGGATGCCATCGACGGATTATTTCAGCTTATGGCCGCGTCTTTCGTGGGTGCGGCCGCCCTGGCGCTCGCTCGCCTGCCTGGTGCCCACCTGGGCGTGCTCCTGAGCCTGGGGCTCACCGGCGCGGGGCTCGCCAGCCT
The DNA here is from genome assembly GCF_057119385.1 of Archangium sp. Taxonomy (NCBI): domain Bacteria; kingdom Pseudomonadati; phylum Myxococcota; class Myxococcia; order Myxococcales; family Archangiaceae; genus Archangium; species Archangium sp. The sequence goes on from NZ_DBNGVP010000107.1 coordinate 23,176, forward strand.
GGAAGCCGGGGTGGATGTGCCGCCCGCCCTCCGGGAGGGAGGCGCCGCGGTGCTGGAGGGCGAGGTGGAGCGCGTGGACCGCTTCGAGGACTCCACCCGCGTCCTCCTGGCCGTGGCCCGCGTGGGACAGGGGGCCGGCACCCCCGCCCGCTTCCACACGAGCCTGTATGCCCATGGAGCGCCGCCCTCGCTCCTGCCCGGACAGCGCATCCGCGTGGAGGCCCGGCTCAAGACGCTCGAGTCCGCTTCGAATCCCGGAGAAAAGGACTTCTCCGCAACGCGGCGGCGGCAGGGGCTCGCCTTCACCGGCAGCTTCCCGAGCGCGGGCATGCTGGTGCTCTCCCCGCCCCCGCGCTGGCGCCAGCACCTGGTGCGCACGCAGGAGGGCCTCACCGGGGCCGTCCACGCCGTGTCCCCCTCCCCCGAGGCCGCGGCCCTCTTCCTCACCCTGGCCGCCGGACAGCGCGCCGCGCTCGATGACGGGCTGGAGGAGGACTTCTCCCGCAGTGGGCTGGCACACGTCCTCAGCGTGAGCGGGCTGCATGTGGCGGCGCTCGCGCTCATGACGCTCGCCCTGCTGCGAAAGCTGCTCGTCCGGGCCGGAGCGCGCATGCCGGGCCTGCGGCGCGTGGAGGCCCGGCGCCTGGCCGCCCCCGCCTCCGTCCCCTTCGTCTGGGCCTACGTCGTCTTCACCGGCAATCAGCCGCCCGCGGTGCGCTCGGCCGTCATGGCCACGGTGGTGCTGCTGGGGCTCGCGCTCTGGCGCCGGGCCGATGGGCTCAACAGCCTCGCCGCCGCCGCCGCGCTGCTCGTCGCCTGGACTCCCTCCAGCGTCGCGGACCTGTCGCTGCAGCTGTCCTTCCTCGCCGTCTTCAGCCTGCTGATGCTCACCCCCGCCCTGCGCGAGGCCGTTCCCGTGGCTCCGCCCGATCCCCAGGAGCCGCATCGGCTCAAGCGCCTGCTCGCGAGCACCCGGGAGACGGTGCTGGAGACGTTCTGCGCGAGCGCCGCCGTGACGGTGGCCAGCCTGCCCCTGGTGGCGGGCACCTTCGGGCGCGCGAGCCTCGCGGGGCTCGTGTCCAACATCGTCTGCATGCCCCTGTGCGGCCTGCTCACCGGCTTCGCGGCGGGCGGCGCGGCCCTCTACGTCGTGTCGCCCGTGCTGGCCACCCCGCTGCTGTGGGGCGGCGCGTGGGCCTCGCAGGTGCTCCTGTGGCTCACGCGCTTCTTCGCGCACGTGCCGCTGGCCACGATGGACCTGCCCGCCTTCGGCCTCGTGGCCTCCCTGCTCTACGCCGCGGGGCTCGCGTGCTGGGCCCTCGGTGAGCGGCGCGCGCGTCTGGGGGGACTGCTCGTCCCCGTGGGGCTGGCGCTCGTCTTCGTGGTGCCACGGCTCGTCCCCGAGCCCGGCCTGCGCATCACCTTCCTCTCCGTGGGCCAGGGCGATGGCATCGTGCTCAGCTCCCAGGGGCACCATGCGCTCATCGACGGCGGCGGCGTGCCCGGCGGCGCGGATCCGGGCCTGCGGGTCGTCGTCCCCTTCCTGCGCGCCTCCCGCATCGAGCGGCTCGACCTGGCCGTCCTCTCCCATCCCCACCCGGACCATGCGCTCGGGCTCATCTCCGCGCTGGGGCAGGTGCCCACCGAGCGGCTCTGGCTCTCCGCCGGCAGCACGGACGGGCACCTGTCGAAACAGCTCATCACCGCGGCCACCGGCGCGCAGGTGGAGCAGGTGCAGCTCGGCCATCCGTCCTTCCAGCTGGGAGAAGCGACCCTGGAGGTGCTCGGCCCTCCCGAGGATCGCGAGTTGATGGAGGGCGTGAACGACAAGAGCGTGGTGCTGCTCGTGCGCCATGGCGACGTCACCGTGCTGCTGCCCGGCGACGTGGAGGAAGAGGGCGAGGCCGCGCTGCTCGCCAGCGGGAAGCTCGGACCGGTGACGGTGCTGAAGGCGGCGCACCATGGCTCCCGGACGTCCTCCACCGAGGACTTCCTCGCGCGGCTCCGGCCCCGCTTCGCCGTCTTCTGCGTGGGCCGCCGCAACCGCTTCGGCTTCCCCCATCCCGAGGTGGAGGAGCGCTACCGCTCGCTGGGCACCGAGTGTCTGCGCACGGACGTCCACGGGGCCATCACGCTGGAGAGCGATGGGCACGATGTCCGGCTGAGCACCTTCCTGCCCGCCGAGCCCCTGGTTCCCCAGACCCGGGTTGCCCACACGGCCGCCCATCACCAGCCTTGAGGCGATGATTTCCGACGACCTGGATCTGCGTCAGCTCACCGCCGACCTGAAGCACATGCTGGCCCCGGGCGAGCCCGTGGGCTACCTGCGAGGCAAGTCGCTCATGCGCAACCTGCTCGTGGAGACGAAGGGCTTCTCGGAGCTGGAGGCCGAGGAGCTCATCGACACCCTCGAGCTGCGCGGCTTCCTGCGCTTCCTCGGGGACCCCACCGAGCGCTCCATCGCGGACTCCCACTGGGAGCTCTCCCCGCACTCGTAGCGGCTACTCGAAGACGAGCCAACCGAATCGCGGCAGCGCGTGGAAGTCCCCCACGAAGAGGGGCGAGAAGGCCTGGCCTTCCACCTGCTGCCGCCCCACGTGCTCCAGCCGGTACAGGTTGAAGCGCCAGCGGTCCCCCTTCTTCGGCGGACGGTTCGGCACCTCGGCGAGCCGCTCGAAGGGAATCCGCATCTCCACGCGCCAGCCCTCGTCCCGGTCCTCGGGATTGTCCAGCGTGCCGCGCACCTTCACCGCCGTCTTCATCCCCGAGTCCCAGCTCAAGTCCATCCCCTGCCGGCGCGCGGGGAAGTACGCGTCGAAGTTCACGTTGTGCGGCGACACCTGCAGCTCGTTGTAGGTGCGCCCGTCCGCGTTCGCGTCGAGGAAGATCTCCACCACCTCCTGCTCGTAGATGGGCGCGTCCCGCTCGCGCAGCGTGCCCCAGACATCCGGATCCTCCACGTCGAAGGCCACGTAGAGGTTCTGGTCGTCGTAGGTCAGGCGCGCCTCGGTGCGTAGCGAGGGCTGACGCCCATCGAAGCTGCCACGCAACACCACCGGGGCCGCGTCCTTCCACACCGCGTCGTCGAGCTCCCCGTCGATGACCGGGGCCTTCGCCGCACGGCGGACGGTGTACTCGGGCAGCGGCGGAGGGCCACCGCCGAGCTGCGGGCCCAGCATCCGGTTGTCACCGCCGTGCGCCTTCGGGTCGTCCACCGGGAGGCGCTCATCTCCCCGCCAGAAGCCGAGCAGCACCCGCGCGGGCGCCGGAGGCATCGGCACCGTGTGGACGTCCTCCACCACCTTGCCCACGGGCCACGTGCCCAACGGGGCCGCGCCTCCCGCGAAGTCGTGGTCCGCGTTGACCATCATCTGCCCGCTGGCGGCGTCCACCACGTGCACGAAGAACTGCCAGCCCCGAGGCACCTCGCGCTCGGCCTGGAAGTAGTGCTCGAGCTTCACCGGCTGCCCGGGCGCCGCCACCGGCGGGGAGACGCGCGTCCCGAGGTAGCGCACCGCGCCCCCGCCGAACGTGGCCCCGCCGCGGTACGTGAGGTCCGCCGGCGCGGCGTCCAGCACCCGGGCCTGGGCGGGCGGAGGCAGGGCCTTGGCGCGGGGTTTCGGGCCGGCCTGCTCGTCGCGGCAGGCGGTGGCGAGCAGCGTGAGCGTCAGCAGCGTCAGGAGGCGGGAGGCGGAACGCATCGGGCCGCGAATCCTAGGGTCCCCTCCCCCGGATGTCTCGGAGAAGGGGCCCGGCCCCGTCCGCACGCGTGGACGACGGGCCGGAGACGAGACGGCCCGGATGCGGCAACCCCCCGCGATTCCACTGGCCCGCCCCGGCACCCGGTTTGCCTCGGCCAGGGGCATGCACTTCGAATTCGAGCACATGGGCACTTCCACCCCCTTCGAGCTGCCCGAGGGCGTCCACCTGCTGGGTGGCGCCGCCGGGGACCAGGTCCAGCTCGAGGGGCTCCCCCCGGGTCTGCTGACGCTGCGCATCGAGAGCCACCGGCTGATGGTGGAGGCCACCCACCCCTTCACCGTGGGGGGCGTGGGGGTAGCGCCCGGAGTCCCCCGCCTCGTGCTGCCGGGAGAGGTGGTGGGCCTGTCCGAGGAGATGCGGCTGAAGGTGAAGGCACCGGACGGAGACGCCGAGCGGGAGATGGGCACCATGGCCGTGCTCAAGCACCTCCTCGGGGACCTGGAGGAGCCGCCGCCTTCCCGGGCCGCCTCCCTGCAATGCCTCATCGGGGCGGACGTGGGCCGCACCTTCGCCCTCGCCGAGGCGAGCACCGAGCTCGGCCGGGGCAAGGACATGGCCGTGCGCCTGCGGGACATCGCCGTGTCCCGCCGCCACGCCCGCATCCGCCACCACGAGGGCGCCTTCCTGCTGGAGGACCTGGACAGCCCCAACGGCCTCTTCCTCAACGGGAAGCTCGTGAAGACCCCCACCCCACTCCACGAGGGCGACGTCATCGAGCTGGGCCGCACGCTGCTGCGCTTCCAGGCCCCCATGGCCACGCCCGAGACGGAGACGCCTCCATCGCCCGAGACGACCCCCACCCCGGCCGAGACGCCCGCTCCGGCCGAGCCAGCCCTCGCGGACGAGACACCCGCGGCCCCCTCCGGCGAGGACATGCCGGAGCGCCCGCGGGTGCGCTGGGAAGCGTGGCTCATCGGCCTCGGGGCGGCCCTGGCGCTGGTGGGACTGCTCGCCACCTACGCTCTGGCCCCCTGACACCCCGTCCGACGAACGGCGCTATGCCCGCCGAGGGTTGAAGAGCTCCGACGTGTCGACGTAGGCGTTGTACTCGGCGAGCTTGCCCTGCTCGAAGCGCGAGATGGTCGCCCACGGCACGGTGAGTTTGCTGCCGTCCTTGCGCACGTAGGTGACGAACCCGTTGGCGAAGGCGCGGTCCTCCACGGTCCAGCAGTTCTCGAACTGGTGGCTGATGCCGCCAATCGCTCCGAAGAACCCATGGATGAAGTCCTCGATGCGGCCACGGCCGACGACCGGCTCGTTGTTTCCGAAGCGGAAGACGCCCCCCTCGGTGAAGCACGCCGAGAAACCGCGCGCATCGAGCGCATCCACACGCGCGAACATCGCGTCGATGAATTCCTTGTGACTCATGTCTGCGTCCCTCTCCATGACAGCGCCCGGATCGAGCGCTGCGCACCAGAGGGGGACTCTAGCCCGGATTATTCACCGGGACAGAGGAGAAGGAGGGCGGTTGCGGGCGTAACGCCCTGATTTAGCTTGGGTTTGCTCAAGACTCAGGCCGCATCAGAAACGCCCGCCCGCATGACACACCGT
>NZ_DBNGVP010000108.1:0-13415 GCF_057119385.1 Archangium sp.
CCATGAGGGCGTTGGCCTGGTGGCCGGGGTCCTGGTGGCTCTCGGCCATGGAGGCCAGCCTGTCCACCACCCTGGGCGAGCGCACGGCCTCCGTCTCCCGCACCGCGCGCAGGTAGAGCGACATCTCGGGCTCCTGCGCGGTGTCGGCCCATTCAATCACCTGGAGCGCCGCCTGGGCGTCCTTGCCGATGAGCTCCGCGAGCCGCTGCTCCAGGAAGAGCAGCGCGGCCTGATCATTCTGGGCGATGGCCTGGCGGATGGCGGCGCGCACGCCCTCGAGCCCGTGCAGGGACTCGAGCTTCAGGTAGCCCGCGTAGCACGTGAGCCGGGCGAGGCGCGGCTCGGGGAGGGGCTGCTCGTTGGCGGCGGCGGCCGAGGTGGTGCCGAGCGTGGCGAGCAGCGCACCCAGGCGCCAGCACCGGGGGATGGACGAATGCATTCGGGAGGCCTTCAAGTGATTTCCCCTGGGAGAAGGCGGGGGCGGGAGTCGTCCCCTGGGGAGCTCCCCCCCGCCCTCCGCGAGCTACTGCAGCGTCACCTGTCCGATCGCGTTGGAGCCGGTCGCGGGCGAGCCGCACGACACATAGCCGGTGTACCAGGCGCTCAGGCGGGTGCCGCTGCGGCGGTTGTCGGCGTGGACGTGGGGCGCGGTGGAGCTGCCGGTGCTGCCCAGCCAGCCCAGGTAGGCCCCGCGGGCGGCCGTCTTGGTCTTCATGTCGGCGTTGGGGTTGATGTGCAGCTGGCGGAAGTCGTACCCGTTGCTGCCGGTCACCTGGTAGTAGTTGCCCGCGCCGCCGCCGCAGTCCGTCGGCGTGCTGTCGCAGTCGGAGGCGCAGCCGGAGATCATGAGCTGGTAGGTGTAGGTGCCGTTGAGCATGGACAGCACGTTGGTGGCGTTGCACGCCCCGCACGAGGTCTTGTTCCCGGTCGTGTCCACGCAGATGTCCAGCGCGGTGTGCGAGCTGGAGTTGCAGAAGTAGTACGTCGTCGACTTGATGTACGTGCCACTCTGCAGCGACGGGCCATAGGCCGTCACCGTGGCCGCCGCCGCCTGCGCGCCCACCAGGGCCAGCCCCACGCCTGCCAGCGACTTCACCGCCGTCTTGATGCTCCGCATGTTTTGCTCCCTCGCAACCGCGTGTAAGGAATCCCTGGCATATGCCTCCGGGCTCCCAGGTCGTATGGAACCGCTACCGGGGGGCCGAGTGCCTGGAACGCAGGAATCCGGGCGTAACATAGGGCGGTGCCGTCAGTGTCCCGTCATTGCCACACCTTCGGGGAAATGACGATGCACTGACGGAGGAATGACGGTGCGCCGGCAGGGCAACTTCCTCAGTTGCCGCCGCCGAACCTCCGGCGCCACAGCTCGCCGAGCGCCTCCAGCGGGTTGCTCGTGCGCTGATTCTGGTCCTCGGCGTCATCGGCCTCCAGCCCGCGCTGGTAGAGCTCGTCCAGCTTCGGATCGCGGATCTCCTCGGGCACCCGGGCCGGCCGGAAGCCCTCCGTGGGCCGCACGACGATGAAGGCGTTCTGGTAGTTCAGCGCGTACCTGGAGGAGTCCTCCCGCCCGTCGGCGAACCAGCGCTGGGCGTAGAAGTCTCCGTCGAAGTTCTGCACCCGCACGTCCTCGCCGTACGTCTGCCGCGCCGCCTCCAGCGTGTCGCGGATGGCCATCTTCGGCGTGAACATGATGCCCAGCTGCTCGCCCTGGCCGTTGAACACCATGAAGGCGCGCGAGTCGAGGATGCCCGTGGGGTTCAGGTCCTCCCCGTCCGCCACGTTGCGCTGGCCCGTGTCCGGCTCGGTGCCCATGATGCCCACCAGCTGGTCCACGCTGCTCGCCGAGTGGTGCGCGAAGAGGTTGATGGCCACCACGTCCGGCCGGGCCTCCAGCTCCTTCAGCTGCTGGCGGATGCTCGCCCGGTCATTGTTCCCCTCATCCGGGAAGTCGAGCATCACCTGGCGGAACTCCACCTTGCCCTGCTCGTTGGTGACGCGCTGCGTGTAGTAGCCGGAGTGGATGTTGTCCGAGCCCAGCCCGTCCTCGCGGATGACGCCTCCCTCACGGATGACGCCGGACGTCAATGCATCATCCGTCCGGTCCGCGGGCGGAATGTTCTCGGTGATGCCCAGCTTGCGCGGATCGAAATACGAGTAGCCCACCGGCTGCGTCAGCGCCGGGTTCGTCTTCCCATCCGCGCCCGTCTGGGCGGAGATGAAGCCCGTGCCCAGCACGGCCACCGGCTCCAGGCCCATGGCGGCCAGCTTGGGCATCAAGTCCCTGGCGCGCTCGCCGGAGGAGGGGATGATGAAGGCGTCCGGCGGCAGCGAGTAGGCCTGCGCGGGCGAGCCAATCACCGAGGTCCTGTTCACGTTCTCCACGTGCAGGGTGCCGTTCTCGTTCCGGGCGATGTACTCCACGCCGTTGCGGTCGACGTAGCGGCTCTTGGCCTGCGCATCCAACAGCTCCATCTGCCGCGTCTCGCCGTTGATGACGACGGTGCGCGTCTGGAAGGGGGCGTTGGGGTCCCGGAAGCGCTCGGCGAGGCTGCCCTCGCGCCGCGAGAACTTGAAGGCGTCATAGTCCAGGTCCACCAGGCGCGGTGCCAGGTCGCCGGTGGGCCGCGAGGGGGCCTGGCCCACCGTGAAGCGGGTGGACGGGGTGCTCAGGGTGCTCGGGTCCAGGTTGCCCAGGGCGCTCCGCGGGAGGATGGGCGTGCCATCGGCCGCCGTCTCCAGCCGGTCCACCACCGCCTCGTAGGAGCCCCCGCCCTTGTCGCGCACCAGGCGGAACAGGTTGTCCTGCTCGTTGTGGATGAGGCGCAGGTCCGTCGAGCGGCCGTTGCTCAGCAGGTGCTCGTGGCGGCTCGTCCGCTCGTACTGGCCCTCGGACACCTCGCGGTAGAAGTCCAGCTGGGTGCCCGCGGCGTTGACGACCTCGGCGCTGTCCGAGCCGTAGGTGACGGCGCTGCCGCTGCCCACCTGCAGGTTGTTGCGCGGCCCGGGAATCCGCTCGTAGTGCTCGCCGAACTTGTAGACCGTGCTGCCATCGGGCCGGTCCGTGCGCACCAGGCCCAGCTGGTTGTCGCCGGGGGTGAACTGGTAGGTGACGCGCTCCAGCTCGTTCTGCTCGTTGCGCTGCAGGTGGCTGGCCTCCCAGAAGGAGACCTGCTCGGTGCGGCCATCCCGCTGGAGCTGGGCGGTGCGCAGGTTGTACTCGGTGCCCCCCTCGCGGGTGACGTCCCGGCCGCGGCCCTCGGGCAGCGCGTTGAAGACGGCCGGAGGTACGTCGACGAAGCCCTCGCCCAGCCGGGGATCCTTCACGCTCACGCCGACGAGCCGGCCCTCGCGCCCGTTGCTCATCCACCGCTGCATGGAGGCCACGCCGTTGTCGCCCACGGTGAGCTGCACCGTTTCCGGCCGGAAGCCCGGCAGGCTGCTCGTGGTGGCGCTGGAGTGCACCCAGCCCGCGGCCTGGTTGATGAGGCGGTCCGTCTCGGTGGCGTTCTGCGGACTGGTGGCGAACTGCACCTCGGTCTGCTCGCCGGCGCGCTTGATTTCGTAGACGCGCAGGTTGTGGGCCAGCCCGGTCTCGGGGTTCTGGAAGCTGCTGTCGTTGACGCGCACGCGCACGGCGCCGAAGGGCGTCTGCACGCCGTATTGCTGGGCGGAGGGCGCCTGGGCCAGCGTGGTGCCACGCGTGGGCGTGGTGCGCTGCGCCGAGCCCAGGGCCGCACTGGCCAACGGGTTTGTCTTTGTCTCGAATCCGTCACGGCCGACGGAGCGCGTCATCGCCGGGTTCTGGGTCTGGGCCGGCGGGGTCTGGCGGCTCTCGGTACGGCGGACAGGGGGAGGCGGCGGGGGGGGCGGCCGATTGTTGCGGATGGTCGTCACGTCAGGGTCCTCTTGCCGGAATTATCGGAACACCTAACAACGTGTTTCGCGATTTCACGAAATCGTGACCCTGCCTGCCCAGCGCCTCAGCGCGGCCTCCCTATGACCTCCATGGGGAAGGGCGGCCATCACCACTCACCTGTCCGAGGCCGGAGCACAGCGCTGCCTCCTGGGTGCCCAGGGGCTCCCCGGACGGAGCCAGGGCCTCGGGGGCTCCGCCACAGCCCACCAGCAGCAGTCCGGACAACCCCAGGTGCAGCGGGAGACGATTCAGCTCGGGTCGCAGGGTGGTATCCCTCGGAGCCGTCCGTCACTGGCACCAGTAGCCCGCGACGGTGCTGGCGCTCAGCACCTTCCAGCAGTACGTCCCCACCGTCGAGCAGCTTCCCCCCTCCTGGACGGAGGTGGCGCACTTGGGGTTGGGGCTGCGCGTGTAGCACGACGTCATGTAGAGGTCGTAGCAGCTCTCGTAGCTGTCGAGCACCCAGGTGCCACCGGGACAGGCCTCGGTGATGGCCTGGGAGGCGCTCCGGGGCGAGGCCCAGCAGGTGGTGCGGTTGCCGGCGCTGTCGATGACCATCGGCCAGGCCTTCACCAGCAGGGTGTGGGTGCCGCAGGTGATGCCCGTCTGGCTGAAGTACCACGTCCCGGAGGTGCCGGTGCGCTCCTCGGAGGCGTACAGCACGTTGTCCAGGTAGTACTCGAGCCGCACCGCGTTGGCGCCGGCGGACACCGCCCAGGAGCCACTGGCGGCCATCTCGCCCAGATAGGTGCTGGCGCCCGAGAAGGCGAGGGTGGAGACGCTCAGGCCGGAGCACATCGCCTGCTCCTGGGTGCCCAGGGCGTCCACCGGGAGCTCCTGCTCGCTCTCGGACACGCTCCCACAGGCCGTCAGCAGCAGCGCGGAGAGCAACACACACAGGGAGGGGATGAGGGGGGGGCGTGACATGGGGAGACACTCCTCGCGAGCAGGGATGGAGGCAAAGGGCGTGAAAAATTCCACGGTGGGTATAAAACAGGATTGGCGGAGCAAAGTCAAAAAGCCGCAATCGCCCCCATCCCAGTCCTCCCCCCTTCAGGTGGGCCGCTCAGTAGCAGAGGTAGTTGTCGTTCCAGGTGTGGGGGTCCGAGGGCTCGTACCACTGGGTGCAGATCTTCCCGGCGATGGGCTTGGCGGACGACCAGGACAACACGAGGGGGCTGTCCTGGGGGACGCAGAGGTAGTTGTCCATCCAGGTGTGCGAGGCCGGCTCGGCGCTCTCGGTGATCTGCGTACAGCGCAGGCCCGGGATGGGTCCGGCGCTGTTCCACTGGAAGCCGTAGTTCACGTCCGCGCACAGGTGGTTGTCATTCCAGGTGTGGGGGTCCGCGGACTCGTTGATGGGGGTGCAGAACTTGCCCGCGATGGGGCCGGAGGGTGACCAGTAGAGCGGGGGGCAGCTCTCGGTGAAGGTCTGGGAGGTGGACCTGGAGGTGCTGAAACAGGTGGTGCGGTTGCCCGCGCTGTCGATGACCATGGGGGTGGCGCGCACCGTGAAGCCATGGGCGCCGCAGGTCATGCCCCAGGCGCTGAAGTACCAGGTGCCGGAGGTGCCGGGCCGCTCGTCCATGCCGAAGAGGGTGCCATCGACGAAGTACTCCAGCCGCACCGCGTTGGCGGGAGAGACGACCGTCCAGCTTCCACTCCCGGCCACCTCGCGCTGGTAGGAGCTGATGCCCGCGATGGTCAGGGTGGTGACGTTCGAGCCGGAGCACACCTGGGCCTCCACGGTGCCCAGGTCCTCCCCGGCGTGTGCGAGCCTGTCCTCGGGGGCCTCGCTGCTACAGGCCGTCAGCAGCACCGCGGCGAGCAGCGAGCGGAGGTGCGAATGAATCAGGGGACTGCGCATGTCGGGGCTCCTTCATGAGGGGGGCGGCGGGTATGATGCATGGACCGGGCAGTTGACGGGAGCCCGGCGCTCACCTCCAAGCCCGCGTGGGCCACGGGCGGCGGCATGTGGGCACCGGACCTCGAGCACCTCGGCGCGAACGGTCAGCCCTCGTGGGACATCATGGACACGTCGGAGAATCCCCCCTCGAAGGACCACTCCTCCGCCTCGGCCACGGGTGAGTCAGCCTGCGCGAGGCAGAGAGCCCTCGGGCTGCTGTGGGCTCTGCACGCGCTGGAGGTACCAGCGGCGGAAGGCCAGGGTGGCGCGGTCGGTGGCGACGCTCTTCTCCTGGGAGGGCGGCGGCACCCTGTCCGGAGCGCTCTGCACCACGGCCTTGTCCTCGGAGGCGATGTAGATGTTGAACTGATCCATGAGCCAGCCCAGGGGGTTGTAGCGCATGAAGCTGCGCGCGCTCAGGAGGAAGAGGCGCGTGGAGCGCTCCTCGTGCGGCACGCACCACACGTGCAGGCGCCAGGTGTTGCCGGGGATGGGGATGTCCAGCTGCATGCCATTGGGCCTCAGCCATGAGAGCCGCCCCGGGGAGACCACACCATCAATGCTGATCTGGGTGTACCAGCCGGTGGGCGAGGGGTGCACTTCAACATCCATGGTGGAGTCTTCTTTCATCTGCTTGCGGAGGATGCGGCCGATGGTGTTGCGGTGCACGAAGGGCAGATGAGGCGAGTCCAGCATGTTCTCCATGACGCGGGACCAGTGGGCGCGGAAGACGGTCACGTAGTGCCAGTGGCTCATGCGACGGTCCTCGAGCGCCTCGGGCACCACGGGCTCCTCGGGGGCCTCGGAGCCTGGGCGGGTGTACAGCCACACCATGCCCGCGCGCTCGCGCACGGGGAACGAGGTGGCGTTGAAGTTCTTGAGCTTCTCCGGCGGCATGGGGTTGAGGGGCACGTGGGCGCAGGCGCCGTCCGCCGCGAAGCGCCAGCCGTGGAAGGGGCACTCCAGGCACCCGTCCCTGACCTTTCCCAGGGAGAGCGCCACGCCCCGGTGGGGGCACCGGTCCATGAGCGCCGCGGCCTTGCCCTCGGCGTTGCGGAAGAGCACCAGCCGCTGCCCGGCGACCTGCACCGGGAAGGGGCGCTTGCCCACCTCGCGCGAGAGCGCCACTGGAGTCCACGTGTCGGCGAGTCCCTCTCCTGCGAAACCGTCCTGCATCGGCTCCTCCTGGTCGACCGCTGCTCCTGTTTAATGGTTCTCATGGCCTCACGCACGCATTGCGGGGCAGCCGAACCACGCGGGTAGCCCCTCGATGCCCACCACGACGGCAGAAGGTCCTCAACTCCTTCGTCCTCTCCTCTCCCAACTCGTCGAAGAAGCCGTTGAGCGTCTCTTCGTTCTTCCCCTCCAGCCGCCCGGGCGACAGGCGCTCCTCCACCACCCGCTCGATGATGGTGCCCACCGTGCGCCAGTTGAGACGCGGTCATCTGTGCCTTGGGGCCCACGCGCCCGGAGGATCCGCCCTTCTGCGCGGCGCTCACCCGTCACATCGTGGAGGAGATGAAGCGGCTCGGCGTGCGGCGCCTGCTGTGCATCACCGGGGCGATGGTGGGGGACTCCCCGGGACGCAGTGTGTTCTTCCAAGGCATGGCGGACATGTTCCGCCGCAGCGCTCCAGAGCAGGCCGCGGACCGCGCCGAGCAGGAGCGGCTCGTGATGGAGAGCGGGCTGGACTGGACGGTGGTGAAGCCGCCGCGGCTGACGGAGGGCCGGGCGCGGGGGAAGGTCCGCGCCGGAGCGTCCGAGCCCGTGGGCATGCTCTCGAGCATCTCGCGCGCGGACCTGGCCCGGTTCCTCGCGGAGCAGCTCGAGCGGCGGGATTTCGTGCAAGCACGTGTCGTCGTGCGTTCGTGAGCGGAGGGGGGGCGGGTCCGCCTCGTCTGCCAGGCTCAACCACCCGGGCAATCTTGAGCTCTTATGTCGCTCCGGTCCGGAGAGCCGGTGCTGAGAACATGCGGGTTGCCACCGACAGGGTGTCGAACGACTTGTATGGACGGATCGTACGAAGCGAAATGTCGGAACGAGTCCTTTGTCACATTGAGTCATCTTCTTACGAGCACTGCGTTGACACTCACCACCACCCTCGCGGGGCGAATGCCCCGACGTGAACAGGCCAGTGGATAACTGCGTTATGCCTTGGGCTCCACGTGAAGCAGGCGGCTGGCCCATCGGCGGACACTGTGAATGCCATGCGCCCATGTCGTGCGTCTGCGAACAACGCCGCTGACGTGTGGCGAGTGCCACGCATGGTCAGGTCGTACCTGGCGGGTTTCTCGTCGGGAGATGTGGGTGCACGAAGAACGAGCGGTGCTGGGCCATTGAGGCTCGGAAGTTTGCATCCAAACCCAACAACCTTTAGCTCATGCGTCAGGAGCACTGCGCCATCGACGGCGGCCATACCGGCAACGGTCAGGATTGATCCAAAGTCCGTAGGAGAGGCATTGAAGAGGCGGAGAGCAAGTCCAGACATTCACAGGCAAAGAGGGCTCATCCCTCCGGACGGCGCTTGAAAGAGGGGCGCCGTGGAAGGACAGGGGAGGATCACAGGCCGGACAGCCAGGGGGGAAGAGGCGCGGGAGCAGTTGGCGGGCGCTCAGGCAAGTGTGGTACCCGTACTCCCGCCCCTGCTCATCCTTCGTCGTATGGCTCGGCTCGGCCGGCGCCTGCCGCTCCTGGCGTATCAACCCCTTGTCCAGCCCACGCCGCACCACCTGCTCCAACCCCTCCGGCTCCAAGCTCCCCAGCAGCCTGTCCAACGTCATCTTCTCCCCGGACCTGCCCGGCCCGTCTCCGGCTCTGTGCAGGCGCCCCCCGCGCGATCAGCCCGCAGCTGCTCGCCTCCGTGGGCGCCTGGAGGCGGGACTATACTTCAGCCGTAGGGCCGGGTGGGATAACCTCTCCCGTGGGACTTTGAATCAAGCCTGCCTCGGCCCCTGCGCACCAGTCCCCCTCAACAGCGCCCCGATTTCTCCTCTGCTCCACAGCGTCAGGTTATGGGACACTGCACCCCAGAGGACACACGGACACCATGGCAGACAAGCGGTGGGAGGAGCTGTACCTGGCGTATGCGCCTCTCATCTATTCGAAGTGCCGGAAGATCCTGGATGACGATGCCTCGGCGCAGGATGCAACGCAGGAGACCTTCATCCGCGCCTACGTGCACCTGGCCAAGGTGCGCGATGTGAAGGAGGCGCTGCCGTGGATCTACAGCATCGCCACCCGCTACTGCTTGCAGGCGCGGCGCAATGTCCGGAGGCAGGCGCGGCCGGTGGGGGAGCTGCCCGAGCCCCAGGGGGTACACGCCGAGGAGTCCTTCACCAACCGCGACTTCCTGCTGCGGCTGCTGGAGCGCGTGCCGGAGAAGGTGAAGGTGGTGGCGTGGCTGCACTACATGGAGGGGCTGGATCAGGGGGAGGTGGCGCGAGTGCTCGGCCTCTCCCGGCGCACCGTCGTCTACCGCCTCGCGGAGTTGTCTGAAATGGCCGCCCAGCTACGGGCAAGAGGAGACACATGAGTCCTCCCCCCTCGCCGCACCTCTCCACCCTGACCCTGGATGCGCTGCACCTGGGCGGGCTGTCACCCGAGGAGGAGCGCCAGGCGCGCGCGCACCTGGCGGAGTGCGAGGACTGCACCCGGCGGCTGACCACCACGAGCTCCTCCGCGCTCCACTTCCAGCAGGCCCTGCAGCAGCAGACGCTGGAGCAGATGCGCGCGCGCCTGGAGCGGCCCCGCTCGCACAGGACTCGACCGGCGCTGCGCTGGGTGCTGCTGGCCCTGGGGGCCACCGCGCTGGCGGTGGGCGCGGTGCTGGCCCGCATGGGTGGAGGGGACTAGACTCGGGCCACCTGTGAGCCGCTGCCCATGAAAGACGCGGAAGAGGATTCGACGCGGACCGTGTCGCCCCCTGCCGCGGTGGGGAATGCGCCGGTGGGGGCCTCGCATCCGGCACCCGGCCAGCAGCTCGCCGGGCGCTACACCGTGTTGGAGCTGCTCGGGGAGGGCGGCATGGGCTTGGTGCTTGCCGCCTATGACTCGCGGCTGGACAGGCGCGTGGCCCTCAAGCTGCCCCGCTCCCACCTGGCCAGCGGCGAGCAGGAGCAGCGCCGCCTGCTGCGAGAGGCCCAGGCCATGGCGCGTCTGAGCCACCCCCACGTGGTGCAGGTGTATGACGCGGGCCTGTTGGAGGACGGGCGCCTCTTCCTCTCCATGCAGTTCGTGGAGGGGCAGAACCTCTACCAGTGGCTCCACCAGCGGCCGCGTACCTGGCGCCAGGTGCTGGAGGCCTTCCTGGCCGCCGGCCGAGGGCTGGCGGCCGCCCACGCCACGGGCCTGGTGCACCGCGACTTCAAACCGGAGAACGTGCTGGTGGGGCGGGACGGGGGCGTGCGGGTGACGGACTTTGGGGTGGTGTGTGCGGGCTCGGGCACGAGGCCCTCCGGGCCCGTCCCCCTCGTGCCCACGCCCCCGCATACCTGGAACGAGCAGCTCACCTCGGCGGGCGCGGTGGTGGGCACGCCCCGCTACCTGGCCCCGGAGGTGCTCGCCGGACGCCCGGCGGACGCGCGCAGCGACTTGTTCTCCTGGTGCGTGGCCCTCCATGAGGCGCTCTTCCACCAATCCCCCTTCCCGGGCGCCACGGTGGAGGAGCGGGCTCGCGCCATGCTGGCGGGGCCGGCGGCGCCGCCAGCGCGCTCGGAGGTGCCGGGCTGGGTGGTGCGCGCGCTGCAACAGGGCCTGGCGTTGGATCCGCGCGAGCGCCCGGCCTCCCTGCTGGAGCTGGTGGCGGCGCTGGAGAAGGACCCAGCGGTGCGCTGCGGCGCCCGCGCGCGTGCCGCGGCCATGGGGCTGGCCTTTGCCGCGGCCGGGGCGCTGGCCACCTGGGGCTGGGGGTACACACGGCAGCCGCGCTGCGCGCGCATGGAGCAGCAGCTGGCCGGGGTGTGGGACGAGGCGGTGCGGCTGCGGGTGCGCCAGGCGCTGCGAGGCACCGGGCTGCCCTATGCCCAGGACACCGCCTCGCGCGTGGAGGCGGCGCTGGAGGGCTACGCGAGCCATTGGGTGCGGCTGCGCACCGAGGTGTGCCAGGCGAACGAGGCTCCCGCCGGCTCGCCCCAGGGCCTGGCCGCACTGCAGGAGTCCTGTCTGGAGCGGCGCCGCAGCCAGGTCCGCGCCCTCACCGAGCTGCTCGCCCGCGGTGCAGACCCAGAGGTGCTGCCCAGGGCCGTGCAGGCGGTGGACGCGCTCCCGCCGGTGCAGGACTGCGCGGACGCGCGGCTGCTCACCGCGGCGGTGCCTCCGCCGGAGCGGCCTCAGGTGCGCGCACAGGTGGAGGCCCTGCTGCCACGGGCGGACAGGCTGGAGGCGCTGCATGCCGCCGGCAAGTACAAGGAGGGGCTGGAGGTGGGCGAGGCGCTCCTGCGCGAGGTGGAGCCGCTGCATTACGCTCCGCTTCACGCGCGGGTGCTCCACCTGCTGGCCCTCCACAAGCAGGGCGCTGGAGAGGCCTCCGCGGCCGAGGCCCTGGTGCGCCAGGCCATCCCCCTGGCCGCCCGGGGCCGGGATGATCTGCTGGCGGCGCGGGCCTGGAATCTGCTGCTGCTGCTGGTGGGGCACACCCAGGGACGTCCCCAGGAGGCCCTGGGGTGGGTGCTCTCCGTGGAGCACGCCGTGGCACGCGCCGGGGATGAGGGACTGCGCTCCACCTCGCTCAACAACCTGGGCCTGGTGCTCGAGGACGTGGGGCGGCTCGAGGAGGCCCGCGAGCACTACGCGCGCGCCCTGGCCCTCAAGCAGCGGCAGCTCGGGCCCGAGCACCCCACCACCCTCACGTCCCTCGCCAACCTGGGCACCGTGCTCGGCAGGCTGGGCCGCACCGGGGAGGCCCTGACGTACCTCCAGCAGGCGCAGGCGCTGCGCGAGAAGGTGCTGGGGCCCGAGCATCCCTCCAACGCCATCTCCCTCACCAACCTGGCCTACCTCCTGGACACCCTGGGGCAGCCGGAGCAGGCGCGCGCCCTCTTCGAGCGTGCGCTCGACCTGCGGCGCAAGGTCCTGGGGCCGGAGCACCCCCGCACCGCCCTCTCCCTGCTCGCGCTGGGCCGGCTGCTGCGGGAGCAGGGGCAGCTCGCCCAGGCGCGTGAGCACCATGAGCGCGCGCTGGCCTCGTTGGAGAAGGCCCCGGGGCCCGAGTCCCTGGATGCGGCCTACGCCCACTCGGCCCTGGGCTTCACCCTGCTGGCGCAGGGGGAGTGGGAGCAGGCCCGGCACCACCTCGAGCGTGCGCTCACGTTGCTGGAGCGCCACCAGGGGCTTCAGTCCCCCGTGCGGGGAGAGGTCCTGGAGGGGCTCGCGGAGTACCTGCTGGCCCGCGGTCAGCCCACCCAGGCCGTGGCCCGCCTGGAGCAGGCCCTGGCCCTGGCCTCCGCCGACAGACGCCCCGTCGTGCTGTTGCAGCTGGCCCGGGCCCTGTGGGCCGCCGGCCCGCGGCGTGCCCGTGCCCGCGCCCTGGCCACCGAGGCCCTCCAGCACTGGCAGCGGCTCGGCCACCGCACCCGCCAGGCCGAGGTGCAGGACTGGCTGGACTCCCATGTCCTGCCAGCTGCCCCCGGCCAGGCACGGGCCCGGCCGTAGGCCGTCGCGAGGGCCCACGGCCGCGGGCGTCCTTCCCTGTCCTACTTGGGCGCCAGCGTCACGTTGTAGGTGCAGGTGCCGCGGTTGTCATTGTAGGGGTTGTCGTAGTTGCAGGTGATGGCATCCTGTGTGGCGTTGCGGCCGCTCATGGGGGTGGTGCAGTCGGAGGTACCGCCGCTCAAGTCATTGCAGCCCTGCCAGTAGGTGCCACCGCCGTCGTAGCTCCACCGGTTCCACTGGCCGCCCGAGGCGGAGAAGCCGGTGATCTTGCATCCAGCCGGGGCGGTGTAGCTCAGCGGCCCGCTGAACATGTCATGGCTGACGGTGGTGTTCGGGCAATGGGCCGCCGCGCTGTCCGCGGAGAAGAGCACCTCGCTGAGCACGAAGTTGCCGTTGCCAGCGCAGCCGGGCCCGCCCGTCGGCAGTTGGGTCGCCGCGTCGTCATCGATGGCCTGGATGCGGACACCGGTGATCTGGTCGATGCCCACCGTTCCGGTGATGGTGAAGGTGACACCGCCGGTCGTGGAAGGACACGCGTTCACCACCAGGGAGTCGTCCGTGTTCTCGCTCAAGGTGAGGCCGGGGACGTTCGTCACGGAGCTGGTGGGCTCGACGGCGACCCAGGAATGCCCGTCCTCGGCGAGGTTGCAGTCGCTGGCACCGTTGGCGAAGGCCGTCTTGGGGGCACTGGTGACGTACAGCTTGAACTTTCCGAGGTAGTGGACCCCACTCGTGGCCAGGTGCCTGAGGACGAAGCGCACCGTGGTGGCACCGTTGGTGTAATCGGGAGTGGTGCCCGTGGTGAGCTGGGCGCACGCCTCCCGCGTCTGGGAGGTCGGGTCCGACAGGCCGTCATTCACCGCCCAGCCGGTGGCGTCCTGGACCCCGTCGAACGCCAGGTCGATGGTGTGGCCGCTCTGCTCGAACTCGGCCGCGGCACTCGCG
>NZ_DBNGVP010000109.1:0-26805 GCF_057119385.1 Archangium sp.
GCGCACGGGTCCCAGCGAGCCCAGCCGCACGGCATCCCAGTCCGTCAGCGACTCCACCAGCCGGGGCATGTCCACGCGCTCCTGCAGCGCGACGTATTCGGCGGGCGAGGTGCACGTGAGGAAGGGGGCGAGGAGCGCTTCGCTGTCGCCGGCGGCGAAGTCGGGCCAGCCCGGCGGCAGGGCCTGCCCTCCGCACGAGGGCGGCTCTCGCGGGGGAGGCCTCGTGCTGGCCACTTCGGACGCGGGCGCCTGGCCCGCGCTCGCCAGCGCTGCGTCCGGGCCCAGCCCGCGGGCGCTGCGGCGGCGGTGCAGCCGCTCCTGCTCGCCCGTTTCGGCGGAGAAGGCGTGCTCGCCCGCCTCCGTGGAAGCAAGAGCGGCGGGCGTCTCGGGCGCGGGCGTACTGGCCACCGCTTCTCGCGACATGGAGAGCGCGCGGGGGCCCTCGGCGGTGCTGACAGCGTGTCGCGGCGCCAGAGTGACACAGCCGGTGGAGAGCAGCACGGCGCCCAGCAGCGCCGCCCACCTGCGCGCCCACGCCTCAGCGCGCATTGTCCACCCCCAGGCCCAGCGAGGCGAAGGCTCCCGGGCGCAATGCCCCGTCCGCCTGTTGGCGTTCACGAGGAAGCGCGGAAATTTGGACCGGGACGCCGCAGGTGTGCCGGGGGTCCGGCATCCCGGCCCGAGGGGGTGTCCAGCTCCCCGGCGGCTGGAGATCTCCTCGAGCGCGGCGGCCATGTCCAGCCCCGCCACGCAGGTGTGGATGAGCCGGAGCGTGCCGCGAGCGGTCTGCTCGAGCGCATTCCGCTCGCTCGGTTCCGGGCAGATCCATCGCACCTGGGAGGAGACGGGTCCGCGGACGGTCCGCTCCACCCACTGGGCCCAGGCAGTCTCGGAGGCCATCCGAAAGCAGTAGCACACTCCCAATCGAGCGACGGTGACACCGTGCCCACTGGAAAGTTCTCCTCAGTGTCAGCGGCCACGTTCTCCCGGACTGAACGCGGCGGTGGGAGGCAATTGCCGCCTCCCACCGGTTGAGACCGGGCCAGCTACCCGGTCAGGAGTTGCTCTTCCCCGAGGCAACCGCGGCGTGGTGCTGTGACGCCAGGGCCTTGCGCAGGAGCTCGGCGAGCTGCTGCACGAGCGGGGTGCGCAGCAGGGCGTGGTGGTTGCCGGGCAGCACGTGGCGCTCGAGGTTGCCGCCCACCACGGCCGTCCACCCACCGTCCTCGGGCTGGCCCGTGACTTCACCGGCCTTGAGCAGCAGCAGCCGCTGGGAGGAGGGACGAGCCATGTAGCGCTGGTTGGCGCGCAGGTTGCTCTCGAAGACACGCAGCAGGGTGCGCAGCTGCTCCAGGCCCACACCGGGCGGCAGGGCTCCGCTGCGCTCACCCACCTCCAGCACCCGGGCCAGCATCGCCTCCGGCTCCAGCGACTCGAGCTGCTCCCACTGCGGCATCAGCTCCGCGCCGAAGGTGCCCAGCAGGTCGCGCAGGAACAGGGCCGCCGCCGCGGAGGGCTTCAGCTCCGTCCAGTCCTCGCCCCGAGGCACGTAGGAGTCGATGAGGGCCACGAGCTCGACTTCCTCACCGCGCTGGCGCAGTTGGTGGGCCATTTCGTAGGCGATGACGCCACCCATGGACCAGCCGCCCAGCAGGTAGGGGCCGGCGGGCTGCACCGAGCGGATGGACTCCACGTAGAGGGCCGCCATCTCCTCCACGGAGGACAGCGGGGTGCTGTGTCCATCCAACCCCTGGGCCTGCAGGCCGAAGACGGGGCGCTCGGAGCCGAGCTGGCGTGCCAGCTCGGTGTAGCTGAAGACGTTGCCTCCCACGGGGTGGACGAGGAAGAGCGGCGTCTTCTCTCCACTGCCTCCCAGGGGGACGAGCGGAGACCAGGGCAGCGGGGCTTCCTGGCGCAGCAGTGCGGCCAGCAGCTCCACGGTGGGAGCCCGGAAGAGGGTGGCCAGCGGCAGCTCACGGCCAGTGGCCTCGCGTACGCGCGCCATGAGCCGCACGGCGAGCAACGAGTGGCCACCCAGCTCGAAGAAGTGGCCGCGCACGCCCACCGGTTGCACGCCCAGCACCTCCTCGAAGACGCGGGCCACCTTCAGCTCCAGCTCGTCGCGAGGCGCGAGGAAGGCCTGCGCGTGCTCCCGGTACGAAGCCTCCGGAGCTGGCAGGGCCTTGCGGTCCAGCTTGCCGTTGGGGGTGAGGGGCAGGGCCTCGAGGGTGACGAAGGCCGAGGGCACCATGTACTCGGGCAGGGAGCGCAGCAGGTGTGAGCGCAGGACGGAGGCGTCGGGCGAGTCGCCGGTGACGTAGGCCACCAGGCGCTTGTCGCCGGGCACGTCCTCGCGCACGAGCGCCACGGCCTGGCGCACCGAGGCATGCTGGAGGAGGACGGACTCCACCTCACCCAACTCGATGCGGAAGCCGCGCAGCTTCACCTGGGAGTCGAGGCGGCCCAGGTAGTCCAGACGGCCGTCGGGCAGGTAACGCACGAGGTCGCCCGTCTTGTACATGCGGCCCCCCGGAGTGCGGCTGAAGGGGTCGGGCAGGAAGCGCTCGGCGGTGAGGTCAGGCCGCAGCAGGTAGCCGCGCGCCAGCCCATCACCGGCGAGGAAGAGCTCGCCCGGGACGCCAGGGGGCACCAGCCGCAGGTGGCGGTCCAGTACGTACGCCTGGGTGTTGTCCAGAGGCCGGCCGATGGCGGGGCTGCGGCTCTCGTCGCGAGGCACCTGCTCGAAGGTGGAGTAGGTGGTGTCCTCCGAGGGCCCGTAGAGGTTGAGGACACGCTCCACGTGGCCCAGCGCGTAGAGGGAGTCGACGGTGCGCCTGGGGAGCGCCTCGCCGGCCAGGTTGACGGTGCGCACCGAGGGCGGCAGCCCGCCCATCCGCACCAGCTCTGCCATGGCGGAGGGGACGGTGTTGACGAGCGTCACCTCGTCGCGGCGAGAGAAGGAGGGCAGGTGCAGGGCGTTGGGGACGAGGAGCACCCGGCCGCCGCAAGAGAGCGGGACGAAGAGCTCGAAGACGGAGAGGTCGAAGCACACCGAGGTGGCGGCGAGCACGCCCTGCAACTCACTGGGGGCGAATGCCTTCAGCGCCCAGGAGACGAAGAGGGAGGCGCTGCGGTGGGTGATGGAGACGCCCTTGGGACGGCCCGTGGAGCCCGAGGTGTAGATGAGGTAGGCGAGGTTGTCCGCGTCGCAGGAGGAGGGCAGCGGCTCGTCGGACTGGGCGGCCAGCACCGCGTCCAGCTCTTCCAGCACGAGCGTCTGAGGACGCGTCTGGGGAAGGGCGGGGAGCACGCCGCGCTCGCTGATGACGAGGGCCGAGGACGAGTCCTCCAGCAGGTAGCCGAGCCGCTCGGAGGGGTAGTCCGCATCCAGCGGGGCGTAGGTGCCACCGGCCTTGAGGACGGCGAGCAGAACCACGGGCAGCTCCACGGTGCGGCGCAGGCAGACGCCGACGCGCACCTCCGGGCCCACGCCCAGCGAGCGCAGGTAGCGGGCGAGGCGGTTGGAGCGCCGCATCAGCTCGTCATAGGTGAGGGCGCGAGAGCCGTCGGCCACGGCGAGCGCGTGCGGGGTGCGCAGGGCCTGGGCCTCCAGTCGCGAGTGCAGCAGAGAGCCATCCCGAGGCAGCGCCCCTGGCGGATTCCACGTCTCCAGCAGCAGCCGCTCCTCGTCGCGGCCGAGCAGCGACAGCTCGCGCAGGGCGGTGTCGGGACGGGAGGAGAGGACGTCCAGCAGGGTTTCGAAGTGGCGCATCATCCGCGACACCGAGGCCTCGTCGAAGAGGTCGGTGTTGTAGGAGAGAGCGCCGCCGAAGCCGTCCGGGCCCTCGCTGAGGGAGAGGGAGAGTTCGAACTTGGCGGTGGAGTCCTCATGCTGAACGGGCCGCAGGGAGAGGCCCGGGAGGTGGAGTTCGCCGGCGGGGGTGTTCTGCAGGATGAACATCACCTGGAAGAGAGGGCTGCGGCTGAGGTCGCGAGAGGGCTGGAGGACCTCGACGAGCTTCTCGAAGGGGACGTCCTGGTGCTCGTAGGCGGCGAGGGTGGTGGAGCGAACCTGGGAGAGCAACTGGCGGAAGGAAGCGGCTTCGGACAGGTGCGAGCGCAGGACGAGGGTGTTGACGAAGAAGCCGATGAGGCCCTCGGTTTCGGCGCGGGTGCGGCCGGCGATGGGAGAGCCGACGGAGATGTCGTCCTGGCCGGAGTAGCGGGAGAGGAGCACCTGGAAGGCGGCCAGCAGGGCCATGAAGGGCGTGGAGCCTTCGCGCTGGCACAGGGCCTTGAGGGCCTCGGAAACCCGCTGGGAGACGCGCACCGGGAGGTGAGCGCCGCGGTAGGACAACACGGCGGGACGAGGCCTGTCGGTGGGCAACTCCAGGGCGGCGGGTGCGCCGGAGAGCTGCTGCTTCCAGAAGTCCACCTGGCGCTGGAGGACGGGGCCGCTCAGCCAGTCGCGCTGCCAGAGGGCGTAGTCGGCGTACTGCACCGGGAGGGCGGGCAGTCGAGCCGGCTGGCCCGAGGCGAAGGAGGCGTAGAGAGCGGCCACCTCGCGAGCCAGGATGGAGGTGGACCAGCCATCCGAGATGATGTGGTGCAGACCCAGCAGCAGCACATGCTCGGTGTCGCTCAGGCGCAGCAGAGAGGCGCGGAAGAGCGGACCGTGAGCCAGGTGGAAGGGCGTGAGCGCCTCCTCCTGGGCGAGCCGGAGGACCTCGGACTCGCGCTGGGACTCGGGCAGTGAGCCGAGGTCCACCATGTGCAGCGTGGAGAGCGGAGTCTCGGAGATGACCTGGACGGGGCCGTCCTGGCCGGGCTGGAAGGTGGTGCGCAACACCTCATGGCGCAGCACGAGCGCCTCGAGGGCCTGGGCCAGAGCGCTGGCGGACAGGCGGCCGGAGAGCCGGAGCGCGGAAGGCATGTTGTAGACGGTGCTGCCGGGCTCGAGCTGGTCGAGGAACCACAGGCGCTGCTGGGCGAAGGAGAGAGGCAGCGGACGGGTGCGAGCCGAGGGCTTGAGCGCGGGAGCGCGGGTGCGAGTGGCGGACTGGACGTGCTCGGCGAGGCTGGCCACGGTGGGGGCCTCGAAGAGGGCGCGCAGGGGCAGCTCCACACCGAGAGCGGAGCGGATGCGGCTGATGACCTGCGTAGCCAGCAGCGAGTGGCCACCGAGGGAGAAGAAGTCCTCCTCGGCACCCACGGACGGCACGTGCAGCACCTCGGCCCAGATGGAGGCCAGGGCGAGCTCGGTCTCCGTGACGGGCGCGCGTGACGCCTTGCGCGAGAGCGCCGAGGCCTCGGGGGCGGGAAGCGCCCGGGTGTTCACCTTGCCGTTGGGTGTGAGAGGCAGGGCGTCGAGCATGACGAAGGCGGAGGGCACCATGTACTCAGGCAGCGAGCGCTTGAGGAAGGTGCTCAGGTCCGCGGGGTTGAGCTCGGGGGACGCGCCACCCTCACCCCGTCCCTCTCCCGGAGGGCGAGGGGAAGTGGGCACGACGTAGGCCACGAGCCGCTTGTCGCCCGAGTCCTGGCGAGCCACCACGACGGCCTGGCGCACGGAGGGGTGGGCGCGCAGGGCGGATTCGATTTCGCCCAGCTCGATGCGGTAGCCGCGCAGCTTCACCTGGGAATCGAGGCGGCCGAGGAACTCGAGGGTGCCATCGGCCAGCCAGCGCACCTTGTCACCGGTGCGGTAGAGGCGAGCGCCGGGCGTGGTGCTGAACGGATCCGTGATGAAGCGCTCGGACGTCAGCTCCGGCCGGTTCAGGTAGCCGAGAGCCAATCCCTCACCACCGATGAGCAGCTCGCCCGGGACGCCCACGGGCACGGGCCGCAGCGAGGCGTCCACCACGTAGGCCTGGGTGTTGGCGATGGGACGGCCAATGGGCAGCGCGGAGACGGGGTGCGGCGGACACACCCAGGCCGTGCAGTCGATGCAGGCTTCGGTGGGACCGTACTGGTGCACGAGCCGGGCGCTCAGCGTGGAGACGAAGCGCGCGTGGAGCTCGTGGGTGAGGGGCTCACCGCCGCAGAAGACGAAGCGCAGGGACTGGCAGCGCTCGACGCCCGCCGTCTGCAGGAAGGTGGACAGGGGCGCGGGGCCGAAGTGCAGGTGGGTGATGGCGTGGCGCACCACCATCTGCACCAGGTATTCCGGGTCCCTCTGGCCACCGGGGCGAGCGAGGACGAGGCGGGCACCGGCCAGCAGCGGGGCGAACATCTCCCAGACGGAGATGTCGAAGCTGAAGGAGGCCTTCTGGAGGAAGGCATCCTGGGGCCCCATGGTGAACTCGCGCTGGCGCCAGTGCAGGTGGTTGACGGCGGCGCGGTGGGCCACCTGGACTCCCTTGGGACGGCCCGTGCTGCCTGACGTGTAGATGACGTAGGCGGGGCTTGTGGCCTCGGGCGCGGGCAGGACAGTGCCCTGGGGCGCGGGCGGCAGTGCGTTCAGCGCGTCGAGTGAATCCAACCGCAGGACCTGGGCCCGGGTGGAGGGCAGGGCCTGGAGCAGGGCGGAGCGGGTGACGAGCAGCGTCGCGTCACTGTCCTCGAGCATGAAGGCGAGGCGCTCGGAGGGGTACTCCGGATCCAACGGAACCCAGGCGGCACCAACCTGGAGGATGGCGAGGAGCGAGACGAGCATCTCCGGGGAGCGCTCGATGCAGAGGGCGACGCGCGTGCCGGGGCCGACCCCAAGCGAGCGCAGGTGCAGGGCGAGGCGCGTGGAGGCCTCGGAGAGCTGGCGATAGGTGAGGGAGCCGGACTCGGAGACGAGGGCGGTGGCCTCGGGCGTGCGCAGTGCCTGTTCCCGGACGAGCGAGTGGAGCGTGGCGTCGCGGGGGAAGTCGGCGCGCGTGTCGTTCCACGCCACGAGCACCTGCTGGCGCTCCTCGGAGGGGAGGAGGGGCAGGTCGCGCAGGGCGGTGTCGGGACGAGCGGCGATGGCCTCCAGGAGCACCTGGAAGTGACGCATCATCCGCGCCGCGGTCTGAGTGTCGAACAGGTCCGTGTTGTAGGTGAGCGTGCCGCCGAAGCCCTCCGGGCCCTCGTTGAGCGCCAGCGAGAGCTCGAACTTCGCCGTGGTGCCCTCGGGCTCCATGGGGCGCAGGGTGAGGCCAGGGAGCTGGACCTCTCCCGTGGGCATGTTCTGCAGCGCGAACATCACCTGGAAGAGAGGCGTGCGGCTCAAGTCGCGAGGAGGACGGAGCTCCTCGACGAGCTTCTCGAAGGGGATGTCCTGGTGAGCGAAGGCACCCAGAGTCGTCTCGCGCACCTGCTGGAGCAACTCGCGGAAGGAGGCGCCTTCGGACAGCCGCGCGCGCAGCACGAGCGTGTTGACGAAGAAGCCGATGAGACCCTCGAGCTCGGAGTGGCGGCGGCCAGCGATGGGCGAGCCGACGGAGATGTCGTCCTGGCCGGAGTAGCGGGAGAGCAACACCTGGAAGGAGGCCAACAGGGCCATGAAGGGAGTGACCCCCTCACGCTGGCAGAAGGCCTTGAGGGACTCGGAGAGCGCCTTGGGGAGGTGCACCTCGAGGAAGGCGCCGCGGTGGCTCTGGACGGAGGGCCTGGGCTTGTCGGTGGGCAGCTCGAGGGCGGCGGGAGCCCCGGAGAGCTGCTGGCGCCAGTAGGAGAGCTGCTGCTCGAGGGCGGAACCCTGCAGCCACTGACGCTGCCAGAGGGCGTAGTCGGCGTACTGCAGCGGCAGCTCGGGCAGGGGCGAGCGCTGGCCCGAGGAGAAGGCCTGGTAGAGGGCGGCTACCTCGCGCACGAGGATGCCCATGGACCAACCGTCGGAGACGATGTGGTGCATGGACATGGCGAGGATGTGGAGCCGCTCGTCCAGCTTGAAGAGGGAGGCGTGGAAGAGCGGGCCGTAGGCCAGATCAAAGGGCCGCATGACGGCCTGGGTGGCCAGGCGTTGGGCCTCGGCCTGACGCTCGGAGGGAGGCAGGGAGGAGAGGTCCACGAGCGTCAGCGGAAGAGCAGCATCGGGAGCGATGAGCTGGACGGGCTGACCGGACTCGGAGCCGAAGGTGGTGCGCAGGGCGTGGTGCCGGCGGACCAGCTCGGTGAAGGCGCGCTGGAGAGCCGCTTCGTCCAGAGCGCCTTCCAGGCGCAGGACGTAGGGCATGTTGTAGGTGGAGGAGCCCGGCTGGAGCTGGTCGATGAACCACAGGCGCTGCTGAGCGAAGGAGAGCGGCAGGGGGCCTGAGGTATTGGCCGGCGTGAGCGGAGGAGCCTGGAGCGAGGCGCCGGACCGGAGGGCCGCACCCAGGTGAGCCGCGAAGGAGGCGACGGTGGGCGCCTCGAAGAGGGCGCGCAGGGGCAGCTCCACCTGGAAGGCGGAGCGGATGCGGGAGACAACCTGCGTGGCGAGCAGGGAGTGGCCACCCAGCTCGAAGAAGTTGTCGTGGATGCCCACCTGCTTCACGCCGAGCACCTGGGCCCAGATGCCGGCCAGGCCCTTCTCCAGCTCGCTGGAAGGTGCAACGTAGTTGCTGGAGGAAGATAGAGCGCTCTCGGGAGCGGGAAGTGCCCGGACGTCCACCTTGCCGTTGGGCGTGAGGGGCAGCGCCTCGAGGGGAACGAAGGAGGAGGGCACCATGTACTCGGGCAGCGAGCCCTTGAGGAACGTGCTCAGGTCCGCGGTGTTGAGCGCGGGGGCCGTGGGCACGACGTAGGCCACGAGACGCTTGTCGCCCGAGTCCTCGCGAACCACCACGATGGCCTGACGCACGGACGCATGGGCACGCAGCGCGGTTTCGATCTCGCCCAGCTCGATGCGGAAGCCGCGCAGCTTCACCTGCGAGTCGAGGCGGCCGAGGAACTCGAGCTGGCCATTCTCCAGCCACCGCACCTTGTCACCGGTGCGATAGAGGCGGGCGCCCGGAGCCGAGGAGAACGGGTGGGGGACGAACTTCTCCGCTGTGAGCTCGGGACGCCCGAAGTAGCCGCGCGCCAGGCCGTCGCCGCCCAGGTACAGCTCGCCGGGCACACCGGGAGGAACCGGTTGCAGGTGGGCGTCGAGGACGAAGGCGGTGGTGTTGGAGATGGGCCGTCCGATGGGAACGGAGGTGGCCTGAGGCGCCACGGACTGGACGAGGTGCCAGGTGGCGAAGGTGGTGGACTCCGTGGGTCCGTAGACGTTGAGGAGACGCGCGGGAGGGCCGGCCTCGAGGACACGGCGGATGGAGAGCGCGTCAGAGGCCTCACCGCCGAAGAGCAGGTGGCGCAGGGAGGAGAAGGAAGACGGCGCGAGAGACGCGACCTGGTTGAAGAAGGCGGTGGTGAGGAAGAGGGTGGAAACGGAGTGGGCGCGGAGTGTGGCTCCGAGCTCGAGCGGAGCGAGGAGCTGCTCGCGAGAGAGGATGACGAGGCGAGCGCCAGAGAGGAGCGCGCCCCAGACCTCGAAGGTAGCGGCGTCGAAGGCGGTGTTGGACGCGTGAGCGACGCGGTCCTCGGACGTGAAGCGGACGTAGTCCGAGGAGAGGACGAGACGCAGGACACCGAGGTGCGGAACGGCGACACCCTTGGGACGCCCCGTCGAACCCGAGGTGTAGATGAGGTAGGCGAGGTTGTCGGCGCTGGCGCCCGAGGGAGGAGCGTGGCGAGGCTGCTGGGCGAGGGCCGAAGCCTCGGAGTCCAACAGGACGAGGCGAGCCGTGTGTGAAGGCAGCCGGGCCTGGAGGGACTGGCGGGTGACGAGGACGCGAGCGGAGGAGTCCTCGAGCATGAAGGACAGGCGCTCGGAGGGGTAGGAGGAGTCGAGAGGCAGGTAGACACCGCCAGCCTTGAGCGTGGCCAGCATGGCGACCACCATGTCGGTGGAGCGCTCGAGCAGGAGGCCCACCATCACCTCGGTGCCGACACCGAGGGAGCGCAGGCGCCAGGCGAGTTGGTTGGCGCGCTCGTTCAGCTCACGGTAGGTGAGGGAGTGCGCACCCTCCTGGACGGCGATGGCGTCCGGCGTGCGGGAAACCTGGGCCTCGAACTGGCCGTGGATGGAGCCGTGGCGCGGGTAGTCCGTCTGTGTCTGGTTCCACTCCACCAGCACCTGCTGGCGCTCGGCTCCGGTCAGCAGGGGCAGCGAGGACAGAGGCGCCTCGGGGCGCGAAATGAGCGCCTCGAGCAACACGCCCAGGTGGCTGGCCATGCGGCTGACGGTGTCGCGCTCGAAGAGATCCGTGCAGTAATCGAGAATGCCGGAGAAGCCCTCGGGGTTGTCGGAGAGGGAGAGGGTGAGGTCGAACTTGGAGGCGATCTCATCCGGCATCACCGGGCTCAGGGAGAGTCCCGGCAGAGCGATGGCCGATTGAGGCGCGTTCTGCAGCGCGAACATCACCTGGAAGAGAGGCGTGCGGCTGAGGTCGCGAGGAGGACGGAGCTCCTCGACGAGCTTCTCGAAGGGGATGTCCTGGTGGGCGAAGGCACCGAGCGTGGTCTCGCGCACCTGCTGCAGCAGCTCGCGGAAGGAGGAGACATCCGCGAGGCGGGCACGCAGGACGAGGGTGTTGACGAAGAAGCCGATGAGGCCCTCGAGCTCGGCGTGACGGCGGCCAGCGATGGGCGAGCCGACGCTGATGTCGTCCTGGCCGGAGTAGCGCGAGAGCAGCACCTGGAAGGAGGCCAACAGGGCCATGAAGGGAGTGACCCCCTCACGCTGGCAGAAGGCCTTGAGCGACTCGGAGAGCGCCTTGGGGAGGTGCACCTCGAGGAAGGCGCCGCGCTGGCTCTGGACGGAGGGACGAGGCTTGTCGGTGGGCAGCTCGAGGGCGGAAGGAGCCCCGGAGAGCTGCTGACGCCAGTAGGAGAGCTGCTGCTCGAGGGCGGCGCCTTGCAGCCACTGACGCTGCCAGACGGCGTAGTCCGCGTACTGCAGCGGCAAATCGGGGAGCGGAGAGGGCTGACCCGAGGAGAAGGCCTGGTAGAGGGCGGCCATCTCGCGCACGAGGATGCCCATGGACCAACCGTCGGAGACGATGTGGTGCATGGACATGGCGAGGATGTGCAGCCGCTCGTCGAGCTTGAAGAGCGAGGCGTGGAAGAGCGGGCCGCGGGCCAGATCGAAGGGCCGCATGACCGACTGGGAGGCCTGGCGGTGGGCTTCGCCCTGACGCTCGGCGATAGGCAGGGACGAGAGGTCCACGAGGGACAGAGGCAGGGACGCCGTGGGAGCGATGAGCTGGACGGGCTGACCGGACTCGGAGCCGAAGGTGGTGCGCAGGGAGTGGTGCCGGCGGACCAGCTCGGTGAAGGCGCGCTGGAGAGCCGCTTCGTCCAGAGCGCCCTCCAGGCGCAGGACGTAGGGCATGTTGTAGCTGGAGGAGCCCGGCTGGAACTGGTCGATGAACCACAGGCGCTGCTGAGCGAAGGAGAGGGGCAGGGGGCCTGAGGTATTGGCCGGCGTGAGCGGAGGCGCCTGGAGCGAGGCGCCGGACTGGAGGGCGGAGCCCAGGTGAGCCGCGAGGGCGGCGATGGTGGACGCCTCGAAGAGGGCGCGCAGGGGCAGCTCCACCTTGAAGGTGGAGCGGATGCGGGAGACGACCTGCGTGGCCAGCAGCGAGTGGCCACCCAGCTCGAAGAAGTGGTCGTGGATGCCGACACGCTCGAGGCGGAGCACCTGGGCCCAGATGTTGGCCAGACGCTGCTCCAGCTCGTTGCGAGGGGCGGCATAGACCGTCGTCGACAGCGAGGAGCTGTCGGGAGCCGGAAGCGCCTTGGTGTCCACCTTGCCGCTGGAAGACAGGGGCAGGGCCTGGAGGGAGACGAAGGCGGAGGGCACCATGTACTCGGGCAGCGAGCGCTTGAGGACGTCGCGCAGGGTGCCGGGGTCCACGGAGAGGCCCTCGTTGGGAACGAGGTAGGCGACGAGGCGCTTGTCGCCCGCGTCCTGGCGAAGCACCACGACGGCCTGGCGCACGGAGTCGTGGGCGCGCAGCGCGGATTCGATCTCGCCCAGCTCGATGCGGAAGCCGCGCAGCTTCACCTGCGAGTCGAGGCGGCCGAGGAACTCGAGCTGGCCGTTGGGCAGCCAGCGCGCCTTGTCACCGGTGCGGTAGAGGCGCTCGCCCGGAGTCGAGGAGAACGGGTGGGGGATGAACTTCTCGGCGGTGAGCTCGGGACGGCCGAGGTAGCCGCGCGCCAGGCCGACGCCACCCAGGTACAGCTCGCCGGGGAGGCCGGCGGGGAGCAGCCGCAGGTGCTCATCCAGCACGTAGGCCTGGATGTTGCGCAAGGGCCGGCCGATGGAGACGCGGCGAGGGTCCACCTCGTAGGCGACGGTGGAGGCGATGGAGACCTCGGTGGGGCCGTAGACGTTGAGGAGGCGGCGCCCGGGCTTCCAGCGGGCCGCGAGCTCCGCGGGCAGGGCCTCGCCGGCGGCGACGACGGTGTGGAGGCACTCGAGCTCCTGCGGCTCGAGGAGGGAGAGCAGGGCGGGCGTGAAGGTGCCGGTGTTGATGGCGTGCTCGCGCAGGAATTGCTGCAAGGGCAGGCCGGGAGGGAGCTGGTCGCGCGTGGCGAGGAAGAGCTGACCCCCCGAGAGGAGCGGGGGCAGCATCTCCACGATGGAGGCGTCGAAGCCGATGGAGGCGTAGGGCAGCACACGCGAGTGGGGCCCCAGCTCCATGTCGTCGATGGTTTCCAGAATGGTGTTGCAGAAGCCGCGGTGGCGCAGGAGGGTGCCCTTGGGGCGCCCGGTGGAGCCGGAGGTGTAGATGGCGTAGGCGAGGTTGTCGCCGTCCGGAGTCACCTCGAGGTCCGCATCCGGGAAGGACGAGAGCTGCTCGGACAGGGCCTCCATGCGGAAGGAGCGAACCCCGGCCTCCAGCGAGGAGTGGGTGAGCAGGAGCGAGGGACGAGCGTCGGAGAGGATGTAGGCGAGGCGCTCGCGGGGGAGGGACGGGTCGAGGGGGAGCCAGGCCGCGCCAGCCTTGAGGGTGGCGAGCAGGGCGATGACGAAGTCCGTGGAGCGCTCGAGGTGGAGCGCGACGAGGACATCCGGGCCGACGCCGAGGGACAGAAGGAGACGCGCGAGCTGGTTGGAGCGGGAATTGAGCTCCGAGTAGGTGAGCTGGGCGCTCGAGGACTGGAGGGCGAGGGCGTGCGGAGTGCGGCGCACCTGGGCCTCGAAGAGCCGGTGGACGAGCGGATGCTCGGGCAGCTCGCGGGAGCCGGAGTTCCAGTCCACGAGCAGCTGCTGACGCTCGGCGTCGGTCAGCACCCGCGGGTGCTTGTCTGAAGAGAGGAGGGGCAGATCGCTCAGGCGGGCGTCATGCCGCAGGGTCAGTCCCACCAGGAGCTCGCACCAGCGTGTCAGCGCCTGGTGCAGCAGGGCGGAGTCGAAGCGGGTCGAGTCGTACGTCGCGCCGAGCTGAAGGCGAGCGCCTGGGATGACGGTGAGCGTGAGGGGGAAGTTGGTCTGTCCGCTGGGGGCGAGCAGATCCCGGATGTTCAGAGAGGACGCCTGGCGCTGGAGGGACTCGTCCAGCGGGTAGTTCTCGACGACGAGGAGGGACTCGAAGAGAGCAGTCGCGCGAGGCAGGCCGCTCACCGCGTGAATGGAGACGAGCGACGCGTGCTGGTGCTGCTGCAGCTCGAGCTGCTGCGAGCGCAGTTGGTGGAGCCAGGGCAGCAGCGGCGAGGACGGCTCGGGGATGCGGACGCGGACAGGGAGGGTGTTGATGAAGAGGCCCACCATGGACTCGACGCCCGGGAGCTCGGGGGGCCGGCCAGAGACGGTGAAGCCGAAGAGGACATCCTTCTCGGAGCTGTAGAGCGAGAGGACGAGCGCCCAGGCCGCCTGGGCCAGCGTGTTGAGGGTGAGCTGGTGCTGACGCGCGAAGGCGCTGATGGCGGAGGTGGTCTCGGAGGTGAGGCTCAGCTCGAGCGTCTGCGCGGTGGGCTGCTGACCCTTGACCGGTGAAGCGTGGGTGTCGGCCGGAAGGGGCGTGGGCGAGGAGAAGCCGGCGAGCATGGAGCGCCAGAAGGACTCCTCGGAGGCCGGGTCGTGGCGCTGCAGCCAGGAGATGTAGTCGCGGAAGGGCGGGCGAGCGGGGAGCTGCAGCGGCTTGCCGGAGCAGAGGACGTCGTAGGAGGTGAAGACGTCCTGCATGAGGGGGCCGATGCTCCAACCATCCAGGAGGAGGTGGTGGTAGCTCCACAGCAGGCGCCAGGTGTCGTCCTGGAGGCGGATGGCCGCCAGGCGCATGAGCGGGGCGCGAGCCAGGTCGAAGCCCTTGCGCTTGTCCTCGAGGAGGAAGGCGTCGAGGCGCGTCTTCTGCTCGTCCGCGGAGAGGTGCCGCCAATCATGCTGCTGGAAGGGGACGGTGGCGCGCGAGTGGACGAGCTGCAGGGGCGTGTCGAGCCCCTCCCAGAGGAAGGCGGTGCGCAGGCTGGTGTGGTGGTCGAGCGCGGTCTGCCAGGCCTGGAGGAAAGCCTCCAGATTCAAGGGGCCGTCGATGCTCCAGGAGAGCTGCGAGAAGTAGACGTCCGCCTCCGGCGTCAGGAGGGCGTGGAAGAGAATGCCTTCCTGCAGGGGCGTGAGGGGATAGAGGTCCTCGGTTGAAGCGGCGTGGCGTGCGAGGATCGAGTCGAGGGTCTGCTGCGAGATGCGCGCGAGCGGGAAGTCGGAGGGCGTGAAGCGGCGCGTGTCGTCGGAGTGACGCAGCGAGATGAGGGCTCGCAGGTGCGCGAGGTAGCGCTGGGCGAGGCCCTGGATCGTCGACGCGTGATGCAGGTGGGTGCTGTAGGTGAAGGCGAAGTGGAAGCGTCCCTCGAGGACGGAGCCATTCACCTCCAGGGGCTGCATGCGGCGGGAAGACGGTGCAACGGAGGCGCCGGTGGGCTCGCTGGAGAGGGAGAAGAGGGTGCTCGCGGCGGCGGAGGCATCGAGCTGGCCGAGGTAGTTGAAGGAGACCTGCGGCGCGGGGAGTGCCCGCAGCTTCTGGGAAAGCGCCTCGGGTCCCATCCACTGGAGGATGCCGGCGCCAATGCCGTGGTGCGGGAGCTGGCGCAGCGAGTCGCGCACGGAGCGCAGGCCGTCTCCCGGAGAGCCGCCCTGGGGAATGGAGAGCAGCAGGGGCGTGAGGGAGGTGAACCAGCCGATGGTGCGGGAGAGGTCCACATCCGGGAAGATCTCCTCGCGGCCGTGGCCCTCGAGCGACACGAGGAGGCGAGGCTGGCCCGTCCACTCCGAGAAGGTCTGGACGAGCGCGGTGAGGAGGACGTCGTTGATGTGCGCGCGCCAGGCGGCGGGCACCTCCTGGAGCAGGAGGCGGGTTTCGTCCGCGTCGAGAGAGACGGAGACGGTGGTGGCGGAGGCGTAGGTGTTCTCCCCGGACGCGTCCGTGGGGAGGGGCTTCACGAGGGAGCGAGCTTCATCCAGCCAGAGGGGCGCCTCGGCGGCGAGCGCCTCGGAGGAGGCGTACTCGGAGAGGCGGCGCGCCCACGTCTGGAACGAGGAGGACTTGGGCGGCAGCGTCACCTGCTGACCCTGCTGCAGCTGGAGGTAGGTGGCCTCGAGGTCCTCGACGAGGATGCGCCAGGACACGGCGTCCATGACGAGGTGGTGTGCGCAGAGGAAGAGGCGCTGGGAGTCACCGAGGTGGAACAGCGCCGCGGTGAGGAGGGGAGGCCTGGAGAGGTCGAAGCTGGCCTGGAGGCGAGCGGCCTCGGCCTCGAGGGCCGCGGGCTGAGCGGCGCGAGGCAGCGAGGACAGGTCCACCTGGAGGAGGGTGGGCGCGGCTTCGGTGCCAGCCAGGTGCTGCTGCCAGCGTCCCTCGACGGACGTGAAGCGGGCACGGAGCGCATCGTGGTGGACCACCACATGGCCGAGCGCCTTCTCGAGGAGCGGCGCGTTCAGGGACTGACGCACCTCGAGGAGCAGGGACTGGTTGAAGTGGTGGGCGTGGGCGGTGTCGTGCTCGAGGAAATGCCGCTGGATGGGGGTGAGGTGCACCTCGCCCGTGACAGGACCCTGCTCGGCCAGTGAGCCCGAGGTGTGCTCGGCGATGCGGGCCAGCTCGGCGATGGTCTGGTTCTGGAAGAACTGGCGAGCGGAGAGGGCAATCCCGGCCCGGCGCGCGCGGGCGATCACCTGGAGGCTGATGATGGAGTCACCCCCCAGCGCGAAGAAGTTGTCGTGGATGCCGACGCGCTCGACGTTGAGCACCTGCGTCCAGATGTCGGCCAGGCGCTGCTCCAGCTCGTTGCGGGGAGCGGCATAGGCCGTCGCCGGCTGGAGCTTGGAGGCCTTGGGCGCGGGCAGGGCCTTGCGATCCACCTTGGCATTGGAGGTGAGCGGGAGGCTCTCCAGCGCCACGAAGGCCGAGGGCCGCATGAACTCGGGGAGCCGCTGCGCGAGGAAGGCCCGCAGCGAGTCCACATCGGTGAGCTGATGCCCCGGAGGAGGAACGACGTAGGCGACGAGGCGCTTGTCGCCGGGAGAGTCCTCGCGGACGAGGGCCACGGCCTCACGCACCTCGGGGTGCGCGAGGAGGGCGGCCTCCACCTCGGCGAGCTCGATGCGGTAGCCGCGCACCTTCACCTGGTTGTCGATGCGGCCGAGGAAGCTGAGGACGCCATCGGGACGCCAGCGCGCCAGGTCACCGGTGCGGTAGAGGCGCGCACCGGGCTGGGAGGAGAAGGGATTGGGGATGAAGCGCTCGGCGGTGAGGTCCGGGCGGGAGAGGTAGCCGCGGGCCAGGCCATCGCCGCCGATGTAGAGCTCACCCGGGATGCCCACGGGCACGGGCTGCATGTGCGCGTCGAGCAGGTACACCTGGGTGTTGGCGATGGGCGTACCGATGGGCACGGAGTCACCGGGCTGCTCGGGATGCGTCATCCGGAAGCAGGAGGTGAAGAGGGTGCTCTCGGTGGGGCCGTAGCAGGCCGTGACGGGAATACGCAGCTGCTCCAGGACGCGGCGGACGTGCGGAGCGGAGACGACGTCACCACCGGTGAGGAGCTGGCGCAGACCGCGCAGGCTGTCGAGCTTGTGGTCCACGGCCTGGGTGAAGAGACCCGAGGTGAGGTGGAGCGTGGTGACGCCGTGACGCTGCAGCACCTGCGTCAGCAGCTCCAGGTCGCTGGGGGACTGGGGCGGGAAGACGACGAGCCGCGCGCCGTACACCAGCGGTCCCCAGACTTCGAGGGTGGAGGCATCGAAGGAGATGGGAGCGAGGAGGAGGAAGGTCTCCTCGGGGCCGAGGTGAGCGTAGGTGGCGCCGTGCAGCAGGCGCAGGACGGAGCGGTGCTCGATGGCGACGCCCTTGGGCCTGCCGGTGGAGCCGGAGGTGAAGTCGACGTAGGCGAGGTTGTGCGAGGTGACGCCGGAGTCCGGAGCGGACGTGGGCAGGCCCTCGAGGCTCAGCTCCTCCCAGAGGAGGCAGGGCAGGGAGTCGGAGACGGGGAGCTGCGAGCGCAGGGCGCGAGAGGTGAGCAGCAGCCGGGGCGGAGCGTCCTCCAACATGAAGGCGAGGCGCTGGGCGGGGTAGGAGGCATCGAGCGGGAGGTAGGCGCCGCCAGCCTTGAGAATGCCGACGAGGGAGACGACGAGCTCCAGGGAGCGCTCGAGGCACAGAGCGACGAGGGAGTCGGGCCCCACGCCGTGCGAGCGCAGGAGGTGGGCGAGCTGGTTGGAGCGCGCGTCCAGCTCACGGTAGGTGAGGCGCTCGTCACCGAACTGGACGGCGATGGAGTCGGGACGCAGGGCCACCTGCTGCTCGAAGAGGTGGTGGATGCAGGCCTCGGTGGGGAAGGACGAGGCGGTGGCGTTGAAGTCGACGAGCACCTGCTGGCGCTCGGTCTCGGTCAGCAGCGGCAACAGCGCCAGCGGCTTCCCGGGAGCCTCCACCACCTGCCGCGCCAGGACGGCCAGGTGCTCGGCCATGCGCGCCGCGGTGGACGGCTCGAACAGCCCCGTCGCGTACTCGAAGTTGCAGTGCAGCCCGTCGCTCTTCTCCAACACCTCGAGTGACAGGTCGAACTTCGTCGTATCCGAGTTGATCTTCACGCCGCTCATCCGCAGCGAGGCCATCTCGGCCTGCGGCGGGGGGACGTTGATGACGTTGAGCACCACCTGGAAGACGGGCGAGCGGCTGGGCTCTCTCCGCACCTGGAGTGCCTCCACCAGACGCTCGAACGGGAGCTCCTGGTGGGCCAGGGTCTCCAGCGAGGCGCGCCGCACGCGCGTCAACAACTCGCGGAAGGACGGCGCCCCGCCCAGCGAGGCCCGCACCGCGAGCGTGTTGACGAAGCAGCCGATGAGCTCTTCCGTCCCCGGGTAGTGACGGCCGGCCGAGGGCAGACCCACGGCGAAGTCCTCCTGGCCGCTGTAACGGTGCAGCAGCGTCTGGAAGAGCGCCATGATGACCATGAAGGACGTGGAGCCTTCACGCCGTCCCAGGGCCAGCAGCGGCTCGGAGATCTCTCGCGGCAACACGAAGGGGAGCAGGGCTCCCTTCTGGGACTGGACCGCCGGACGGGGCTTGTCGGTGGGCAGCTCGAGGGGCGGAACGCCCGCGAGCCGCTGCTTCCACCAGGTGAGCTCCGATTCCAGCACCCCGCCTTCCAGCCACTTGCGCTGCCACACGGCGAAGTCCGCGTATTGCAGCTTCATGGGCGGCAGCGGCGAGGGCTGACCGTCGCAGAACGCGGTGTAGAGCGGCACCAGCTCCTTGGCCAGCACCATGGAGGACCAGGCGTCCGAGACGATGTGGTGGAAGACGAGGTTGAGCAGGTGCTCTTCCGCATCCACCCGCACGAGCAGGGCGTGCAGCACCGGGCCCTTCTCGAGGTCGAAGGGAAGCAGCAGGTGCTCGCGGCACAGGCGGAGGGCCTCGGTCTCCCGCTCCTCGAAGGTCGGGGCGCTCGGCTCCACCAGGGGCATGGAGAGGGTGCTGTCCGGGTGGATGATCTGGACGGCTGCGTCCTCGCCCAGGGCATAGGTGGTCCGCAGCACCTCGTGGCGGCGCACCACTTCCTCCAGGGCGGCGTGGAGGGCGGCCACGTTCAACGGGCCACTCATGCGGTACGTGACGCCGTTGTTGTACGCCACGCCCATCGGCTCGAGCTGCTGCAGGTACCACAGCCGCTGCTGAGCGAAGGAGAGCGGCAGGGGCTCGTTCCTCGGCGCGCGCGGAATGGGCGGAGGCGTGGAGGCCCCCCCCGTGGTCGCGACTGGCACGACGGTGTTCGCGGGGCGCTCCGTCTCGGCGGGGCGCTTCGTGCGGGCCGGGGGTGCGCTCATGGGCTCCAGGCTGCCGTCGGTCCGCATGCGCACGTAACGGCCGGTGCGGTAGAGGCGCTCGGAGGCGCTCAGCGGATGCGGCACCCAGCGCTGGTGATCCTCACGCGAGGGGCGCCACAGGTTCTGCGGCAGACCGGCGCCGTACAGCGCCAGCTCGCCCACGACTCCGGCCGGCACCGGCTGCTGGGCCTCGTCCAGTACCCAGCGCTGCACTTCCGCGGGCAGCTCCTCGTCCGGCGCGCGCGGCACCAGCGAGCCGTCCGCCACCACACTCCGTCTCAGCACCGGCACCCCGGCCGCGTCCTGCAGGGCCCGGGCGAGCTCGGCGGAGCTCTCCTCCAGCACCAGGGCCTTGAGCGGCGCGAGGGCCTGCCGCGCATCGGGCAGCTCCGACAGCGAGCGGGCCAGCCGCGCCGAGGCGTGCATCAGCACCTCGCCCGAGCTGCGCGCCAGCTCCACCAGGGCGTCCATGCCCTGCCGGCTCTCCACCAGCACCTGTTGCTGACGCCCGGCGGCGAGCTCCTCGCTGCGCTGGCGCACCTCCGCCAGCTTGCGCAACCCCTGCATCACCACCGGGGTCTCCAGGCCGAAGTCGATGAGGCACGCCACCTCGTCCACGTCCGCCAGGCGCACCACCTCCAGGCGCTTCACGCCGCTGTCCACCGAGCCGATGAGGCCCGCGTGGTAGGCGTAGTGCTCGAAGCCGCGCTCCAGGATGGCCTGCACGTCGGCCTCGGGCACCTTGGCGATGTCACCCTTGAAGCCCTGCAGGGACGCCAACGACGCGATGATGTCCACCGAGCCGCGGAAGTAGCCCAGCAGCGGCTTGTGCACCGTCTCCAGCACCTCGCGGTCATCGTCGCCGATGAAGGTGTGGAGCATGACGGTGATGTGGCCGCGGCCCGGGTGGCCATTGCGGCGCCAGGCCTCGCGGTAGAGGCCCACCTTGGCCCTCAGCTCCTCGAAGCTTTGGGACATCATGGCGGTGAGCACACCGGCGCCCAGCTCACCGGCCAGGCGGAACGTCTCCGGATTGGAGGTGGCCGTGAGCCAGATGGGCAGCTCGCGCTGCACGGGCAGCGGGCGCAGGCCCACCTCCACGTCCACGCCACCACCGCCCTTGCGCTTGAGCTTCTCGCCGCGCCAGACGGCCCGCAGTGTCTTCAGGTTCTCCAGCAGGATGGTGCGCCGGTTCTCGTAGTTGTGGGGCGCGTACGAGAAGTCCTGCGCGTGCCAGCCCGTGGCCACGGACACGTCGACGCGTCCGTTGGAGAGGTTGTCCACCACGGACCACTGCTCGGCGACCAGGAGCGGATCATGCAGCGGCAGCACCACGCTGCCAGCGCGCAGGCGCAGGTGGCGCGTCACCGCCGCCACGGCCGCTGAAAGGACCGCCGGCTGGGGATAGATGCCGCCGAACGAGTGGAAGTGACGCTCGGGCGTCCACACGGCGGAGAAGCCATGGGCGTCCGCGAACTTCACCCCCTCCATCAGCAGCTCGTACTTGGAGCCGCGCATGGAGTCCTCGTCATTGGCGAAGTACATGACGCTCAAGTCGACCGCGCGCGAGCGGACGTCGCCGCCACGCAGGTGCAACAGGCCCGCCGACACCTCCTGGGAGGGGAAGAGCACGCGCAGGCCTCGCGACAGTGCCCACAACCACTCCAGCTCCGGGCGCTCCACCGCGCTCTCGGCGGCGGCCAACCAGGTGCCGCCCTCGGCCGGCTTCAGCCGCGCATCCAGGGTCTCGAAGAGGTTCAGCAGGCCCCCCTGGGTGAGGACCCACGCGGGTTGCGAGGCACCGGCGGGCAGCAGCCAGGCCGGATCCTCTGGACGCGGGGAGTCCTCCGCCCAGGCCACAGCCGAGGCGTCCTCGAGAGCCTCCACGTACAGCACACGCGAGGGCTCCAGGCGCTGGGCGGTGACGAGTCCGCGCCAGGTGATCAGCACGGGCGCGCTGGCGCCTTCGGGAGCGTACTGGGGCAGGCTTCCGAGCTCGGAGGGGCCCAGGGTCATGACGGAGGCGCCGGCCTCCAACACGCCCCAGAGGGCCAGCAGCTTCTCGGGAGAGGGCTCGAGGCAGACGACGACCGGCTCACCGCGCTTGACGCCCAGGGCGAGCAGGCGGGAGGCCAGACTCCGGCTGTGGGCCCGCAGCTCGCCCAGGGTCCAGGTCCGCCCGTCGCGCACGACGGCCACGGCCTGGGGAGCGCTCTCGGCGCGGCGCGCCAGCACCTCGCGCACGGTGGGTGCGGAGGGCAAGGAGGGCAAGGGCCGGGGCTGGAGCCACTTCTTCTTCTCCTCCCCGGTGAGCAGGGGCAGGCGGGAGATGCGCTCGTCCGGCTGGGCCATGCCCGCGGCCAGCAGCACCTGCAGCTGCTCGATCATGCGGCGAGCGGTGGACGCGTCGAAGAGCTCGGTGGCGTACTCCACCGCACCGTGGAGCTGGCCGGGCACCTCGCGGAACACCAGGGTGAGGTCCGACAGCGTGGCGCCCCACTGCACGGGGCCGTCCGGCACGTCGATGAGGCTGGCACGCAGGCCGGGCAACTGCTGCGAGTCGCCGGCCGCGTTGCTGTGGAGCACGAAGATGCTGTCCGTGATGCGGCCACGGCCGATGTCGTGCTGGGGGAAGAGCTCTTCGATGAGCTGCTCGAAGGGCACATCCGGGTGGTTCTGGGCACCGAGCAACACCTCGCGCACGCGGCCGAGCAGCTCCCGGAAGGTGGGGTCACCACCCAGGTCCGTGCGCAGCGCCACCGAGTGGGCGACGTAGCCGATGAGGGACTGGAGCTCGGGCTGGGTGCGGTTGGCGATGGGGGTGCCGACGACGATGTCCGTCTGTCCGCTGTAGCGGTGCAGCAGGGCCTGCCAGGTGGCCAGCAGGATGACGAAGGAGGTGAAACCCTCGCGGCGGCCGAAGGCCACCAGCTCGTTGGCGAGCGCGGGAGGGAAGTCCGCGGACATGCGCTCGGAGGTGAGGGGGCAGGAGGCGGGCCGGGGCCTGTCGGTGGGCAGGTTCAACCGGCGGGGCATGCCGGCGAGCTGCTGGCGCCACCACTGCTGCTGCTCGGCCAGGAGGTTCTCGCTGACGCTGCGGCGCTGCCAGTGGCCGAAGTCGGCGTACTGCACGGGCATGGGCGGCAGCGGCGAGGGCTTTCCTTCGCGCATCGCCACATAAACCGCCGCCATCTCGTGGACGAAGATGGTGATGGAGAGCGTGTCGCTGACGATGTGGTGGATGCCGCCCACGAGGATGTGCATGTCCTCGCGCAGGCGCAGCAGGGTGGTGCGGAGCACGGGACCCTTCACCAGGTCGTAGGGCCGAGCGGCGTCCTCGCGAGCCAGGCGCAGGGCGTCGGCCTCGCGCTGCTCGGGAGTGCCGTCGAGGACGAGCACTTCCAACGGCACGTGCACCTTCGCGTGGAAGCGCTGCACGGGGCGGCCGTCGACGATGTCATAGGTGGTGCGCAGGGCCTCGTGGCGCTGGACGACCTCCTGGATGGCGCGCTCGAGCAGCCGCGCGTCCAGAGTGCCCTCCAGGCGGAGGACGAAGGGGATGTTGTAGGCGGACAGGCCCGGGAGGTACTGCTCCAGGCGCCAGGTGCGCTCCTGCACGTAGGAGAGCTTCAGCTCGCCGTCGCGGGTCAGCGGCGCCAGCTTCAGCGTCTTCTGTTGCTGGGTCTTCTGCTGCTGGGGCGCGGACTGAAGCAGGTCCTCGATGCGCGCGGCGATGCCGGCGACGGTGGGGCTGTCGAAGAGGTCCGCCAGCGGGAGGTTGACCCCGAAGGTGTCGCGCATCTGCGTGAGCATCTGCGCGGCCATGAGCGAGTTGCCGCCGAGCTCGAGGAAGCTGTCGTCGCGGCCGACGTGCTCCACGCCCAGGCGAGCGCGCCAGAGGGCGGCCACGCGCTCCTCGATTTCACCGCGAGGCATGTCCTCGCGCACGGGGGCAGGAGCCTCGGTGGGAGCGGCCGCCGGGGCCGCATCGGGGCGCGCGAGGGCCGGCGTGACGGTGGTGGTGGCGGGCAGGGCGGGAGCCATGCCAGGCACCGCATCCACCCAGCACCGCTTCTCCTGGAAGGGGTAGGTGGGGAGGGAG
The DNA here is from genome assembly GCF_057119385.1 of Archangium sp. Classification (NCBI taxonomy): domain Bacteria; kingdom Pseudomonadati; phylum Myxococcota; class Myxococcia; order Myxococcales; family Archangiaceae; genus Archangium; species Archangium sp. The sequence goes on from NZ_DBNGVP010000109.1 coordinate 23,367, forward strand.
AGGCGCAGACGCCGCTCGCGGGCGTAGAAGGCCTTCCAGTCCATGGGAAGGCCCTGGGCCCACATGTCGCCCAGCGCCTGCAGGAAGACGGCGTGCTCGGAGGCGGAGCTGCCCTGGCGGCGCAGCGAGGGCAGTGCCTTCACCTTGCCGCTCTTGCCGTCCACGTTGGCGCGCACCAGGGCGGTCAGATCCTGCCCCGGGCCCACTTCCAGCAGCAGGCTACAACCCTCGCTCAGGAGGGTTTCCACGCCCGAGGCGAAGCGCACGGGCTGGCGCATCTGGCGGGCCCAGTAGCCCGGGTCCGTCACCTCTTCAGCCGTGGCCCAGGTGCCGGTGAGGCTGGAGACGAGCCGCCCCGTGGGCGCCGAGCGACCCAGCGAGGTCACCACCCGCACCAACTCGGGCATGAAGGGCTCGACGTCGGCGGAGTGGAAGGCATGGGCCGCGGGCAGCCTCAGCGTGCCCACCTCGCGGCGCTTGAGCTCCTCCATCAGGCGCTCCACCTCGGGGATGGGGCCGGAGACGACGCAGCGGCCGGGAGCGTTGAGGGCGGCCACGGACAGGCGGCCGGAGAGCAGCGGACGCACCTCTGCCTCGGAGAGGCCCACCGCGAGCATGGCGCCCGGAGCCATGCCCTCCATGAGCCGGCCGCGCGTGACGGCCAGCCGCAGTGCGTCCGCGAGCGAGAAGACGCCCGCGAGGCAGGCGGCCACGTACTCGCCATAGCTGTGGCCCAGCAGGGCGTGAGGCGTCACCCCCCAGCCCATCCACGTGCGGGCCAGCGAGTACTCCACGGTGAAGAGCGCGGGCAGGGCAACGCGGGGGTGAGACAGCAGCTCCTTGGCCGAGGCCTCCTGGTCCGGCTCCGGCAGCAGCAGCGAGCGCACCTCGTCGCGCAGCGGTGCCTCCAGCAGGCCGAGGCACATGTCCACGTGCGCGCGGAAGTCGGGCTCGGCCTGGTACAGCTCGCGGCCCATGGCCACCTGCTGGGCACCCTGGCCGGGGAAGAGGAAGGCCACGCGCAGGCGGCGGCCCGCCTCCACGTCGTCCAGCTCTACTGCCGCTCCGGGCTTGCGCAGGCGCTGCACCAGCTCGGCCGCGTCCTTGGCCACCACGGCCCTGCGGTGCTCGAAGCCCCTGCGGCCCAGCGCGTGCGTGTACGCCATGTCCGCCAGCGTCAGCCGCGGGTTGGCTTCCACGTGCGCCGCGAGCTGGGCGCCCTGTGCGTCCAGCGCCGCGGGCGTGCGCGCCGACAGCAGCACCACCTGGTGGGGACGGAGGCTCGGCTCGCTGTGCTGCTCGGGGGCCTCCTCGAGGATGGCGTGGGCGTTGGTGCCGCCAATGCCGAAGGAGCTGACTGCCGCGCGCCGCGGCACCGGGCCGCGCTTCCACTCCCGCAGGGCAGTGTTGACGAAGAAGGGCCCCGCGTTGAAGTCGATGGAGGGGTTGGGCTGCTCGAAGTTGAGGCTGGGGGGAATCTCCTCATGGCGCAACACCAGCGTCGCCTTGATGAGGCCCACCAGGCCCGCCGCGGTGTCCAGGTGGCCGATGTTCGTCTTCACCGAGCCGATGGGAATGGTGCCCTTGCGCTCGGCGCCCAGGTTGTAGACGCGCTGGAGGGCGGAGATTTCCAGCGGATCGCCCAGCGGCGTACCGGTGCCATGGGCCTCGACGTAACCGATGTCCTCGGGCCGCAGGCGGGCATGCTCCAGGGCCTGCTGGATGACGGAGGACTGCCCCTGGACGCTGGGGGCGGTGTAGCCGGACTTGTGGTGGCCATCGTTGTTGATGGCCGATCCCTTGATGACGGCGTAGATGGAGTCCCCATCGCGCTGGGCATCGGACAGGCGCTTGAGCACCACGGCGGCCACACCGTTGCCGGCGACGGTTCCCTGGGCGCGAGCATCGAAGGCGCGGCAGTGCCCATCCGGCGAGAGGATCATCCCCTCCTGGTAGACGTAGCCCGTCTTCTGGGGGAGGAAGAGGTTGGTGGCGCCCGCGAGGGCCACGTCGGACTGGCGCTGGCGCAGGCTCTCACAGGCCATGTGCACGGCGACGAGGCCCGTGGAGCAGGCGGTGTACACCATGAGGCTCTCACCGGTGAGCCGCAACTTGTAGGAGGCCTTGGTGGCCATGCCCTGGTGGGAGGCATTGGTGCCCGCCTCGAAGAAGGCAGCGGGATTCAGCGGCACGTTCTTCCGCACCAGATGCAAGTAGCCGGAGTCCGAGGCACCCGCGTACAGCGAGATGCGGCCCTGGGTGCGATCCGGATCCACCCCGGCGTCCTCCAGGGCGCTCCAGGCGGTCTGCAGGAAGAGGCGCTGCTGGGGGTCCATCCACTGTGCTTCACGCAGGGAGATGTCGAAGAAGCCGTGGTCGAACTTGTCGGCGTCCGCCAGCACGCCGCCCGCCGGGACGAACTGGGGGTGCTGCCATTGGAACATGCCCTCGGGGAGGTCGGAGAGCGGCTCCAACTCCTCCGGAGCGAAGCGGGAGATGGACTCCACGCCCTGGCGCAGGTTCTGCCAGAACTCCTCCACGGAGCGAGCGCCCGGGAAGCGGCCGGACATGCCGATGATGGCGATGTCCTCCGGGCCGGAGCGCTCGGCGGCACTGGCCTCCTGTTGATCTCGGGGAGCTGGAGCCTGCGGGGTCCCCGAGTCGATGCGACGGGCCAGGTCGCTGATGGTGGGGTGCTCGAAGAGCCAGGTCATCTGCACTTCGCGCCCCAGCACCTCGCGCATCCGGGCCGCGACCTTGATGACGGACAGGGAGGTGCCGCCGAGCTTCTCGAAGAAGTGGTCATCGACGCCCACGTCCTCGAGGCCCAGCTCCTGGGACCAGATGGAGACGAGCTGCCGCTCCAACTCGGTGGTGGGCTCCACGAAATGGCCGGCCCGGCCGGAGGAGGAGACGTTGGGAGGAGGAAGGGCCTTGCGATCCACCTTGGAGGTGGAGGTGAGGGGGAGGGCCTCGAGGCGGACGAGCGCCGAGGGCAGCATGAAGTCGGGCAGGCGCTGCTTGAGGAAGGAGCGCAGGGCCGAGGTGTCGAGCTGCGGGGAACCGCTGGTGACGTAGGCGACGAGGCGCTTGTTGCCGGGAGAGTCCTCGCGGACCACGGCCACGGCCTCACGCACCTCGGGGTGGGCGAGGAGGACGGCTTCCACCTCGGCCAGCTCGATGCGGTAGCCGCGCAGCTTCACCTGGTTGTCGAGGCGGCCGAGGAACTTCAGCACGCCATCGGGACGCCAGCGGGCGAGGTCGCCGGTGCGGTAGAGCCGCTCACCGGGCTGGGAGGCGAAGGGATTGGGAACGAAGCGCTCGGCGGTGAGGTCCGGGCGGGAGAGGTAGCCGCGGGCCAGGCCGTCGCCGCCGATGTAGAGCTCACCGGGCACGCCCACGGGCACGGGACGCAGGTGCGCGTCGAGCAGGTACACCT
>NZ_DBNGVP010000110.1:0-4531 GCF_057119385.1 Archangium sp.
GCGCCGACACGAGGGTGAGCGCCTCCATGGACTCCTTCAACAGCAGCGCCGCCTCGAGGACCTTCACCCCCTTGTTCATGGTCTCGAGGAGCTCGGCGAGCTCGCGCGTGAGGTGGCCCACCAGGGCGGGCATGTCCCGCGCCGCTGCCTCCACCTGCTCCGGCTCCAGGGACGCGAGCGCCGTCATGGCGGGCTCCAGCAACTTCTGCCAGCCGTCCATCCTCATGAAGAGCACCTCCACGCTATTGAGGCGCCGGGAGAGCGCCGCGTCGGTGAGGGTGAGGAAGTCGACCCATACGGCCAGCAGCATGGAGCCCATCATCGCGGCCTCCAGCCGTGGGCCCGCGAGGCGCAGCAGGGCGAGCTGCATGTCCGGCTCCTCCACCTGCGACGCCTCGGCGGCAAGCTCCGTGGCGGCGGCGAGCTCGGCATCAATCCACCGCAGCTGACGTTCCCCATATTCGACGTAGCGGACGAAGATGCCGTTGCCCACGCGGGCAATGCCCGAGTAGCTGGCCGCGAGTCTGGAGAGCTCGCTGGAGAGTCGGCGGGTGGAGCCGGACACATCGCCCACGCCCTTGCGGAAGGCCAGATGGGCAGCGAGGGCGCTGTGCCACAGTGTCTCGGGAGCAGGAGAGCGCGGCTGGGAGTCGAGTACACGCGGAGACTCCCCGCCCGCGCCGATGGCCCCTGTGGGCCCGGTAGCGCCGTACGGGGTGTAGCGCAGGCTCCGCCCCGAGCCAGGCGGTGGCATCAGCGACACACAGGCGTTGGACAGGAGAACCAGGACAAGCAGCGTGCATCGTCCAGGTCCTGGCCATGACAATGAAGGCGGGGAGCACGGCCACCAGCTCATCCGGAACCTCTTTCTCCTACACGAGCCGCCCAACGTCAGCCAGGAGCAGGCAGGCGTGCAAGGGTTACAGAAAGGGAAGTTCCTTTCCCAGTAGAAAGGCCAGTCCTGGGTAACTCCGGCGGTCACGTGGGGTAGCGGACTTCCCTCTCGTTCCAAGGGTTTGCACAAGGAGTTCCCGCCCCCTGGGGCAGGTGGGCCACGCTTTGCACAGGCAGCCGGGCGGAAGGAGTCCTCCGCGTGTCCGTCCGGTCCCGTTCCGCTGTGTTCCACGCCACCACCCGCGTGCGGGTGAGCACTCCCCGCGGCATGGCCCTCGTGATGGCGCTGCTCGTCGTGGTCCTCGTCACCCTGCTGGTGGCCGGCGCCATCTCCTTCACCGGCACCGAGCGCAATGCCTCCGTGCTCCAGACGCGCGACGACGCGCTCTCGGCCTGCACCCAGGCCGCGCGCAACCTCTTCCTCGCCCGCCTCCGGGTCCTCACCCCCGGCAGCACCGCCCAGGTGCACCTGGATGATGCGTACGGCCAGGGCATCATCCGCGCGGGCCACTTCACCGGCTCGACGCCCTCGCCCACGCTGACACACGTGGAGCGGCTGCCCGCCAACGCCGTGGGCGCCTCGCGCGACACGGCCCGCGACATCAGCAACACGCTCGGCGACGCCGCCGAGGGCGCCTATTGGTACTCCGTGACGGCGCTCTGCCAGGAGTACCCCGGCGGCCCCGAGCGCGAGGTCGAGTTCGTCATCCGTGTCGGCCTTCAGTAGCCCCTCCTCCGAGGAATCCATTCCATGAACGCCCGGAGCCACCTCCGCCGCCTGTCCGCCGCCGCGCTCCTGCTCGCCTCCACCCTGGCCGCCTCCGCCACGCCGGAGGACCCGGGAGCCAGGGCCGCCTGTTGCCAGCTCACCACCTCGCTCGCCGCCGAGGCCCTGCGCGGCCAGGACATCACCGGCGACGAGCGCTTCTTCATGAGCGAGGGCACGCCGCCCAACGTGCACTTCCTCATCGACACCTCGGCGTCCATGCGCGAGCTGCCCCAGGTGCAGGAGGGCAACCACGAGGCCTTATTCGCCGCCGGGGACGGCTGCTCCAACCCGGACCTGCTCGCGATGCAGGCGGCCAACGGGTGGAACCCGTCCACGGCCTACCCGGTGCCGGACGCGGACCACCCCGGCCTGTTCCGCGACGACAAGTTCTACGCGTACATGTTCTGGGAGGACCTCAACACGCCGGCCTCGCAGTGGAACACGAAGGAGGAGGTCTGCGCGTACCAGCACCCGGCGAGCGCGGACCCGACGCGAGCGCTCTACGACGCGTGCCTCGCCTGCATGGAGACGAAGGGCTTCTACAAGCGCCCCGGGGCCATGGGCTCGAGGCCGGGCACGGACCCGAGGCGCTACACGTATGCCTTCTCGGGCCGCTTCCTCAACTTCAACCCGCCCAAGTACGTGACGGCGAAGGCGGTGCTCAAGGCCATCCTCCGGGACATGCGCCAGGCGCGCGTGGGCATCAGCTACTTCGACGCGGACAACACGGTGCACGGCGCGCTCATGTCCATGCCGCAGGGCCCCACGTGCGAGCAGCTCAGCGCGGACCCGCGCGCCTTCGAGACGGTGCGCCCCAGCTACCTCGCGGCCGTGGACGCGCTGCGCTTCAAGGCCGCCACCCCGCTGGCCGAGTCGCTCCTCAACGTGGGGCAGTACTTCTCCTCCAGCAACGCCCTCTACACGGACGTCTTCGGCTTCGACTCGAGCTTCCTCAAGAGCGGCTTCCAGAACGCGCCCCTGTCCCGCCCGGAGCGCAGCTGGTGCTGGGGCTGCCAGGCCACGTCCATCGTCATCGTCACGGACGGCGAGCCGAGCGCCGACGAGCACGTCCCCGCCGGCACCCTCGAGGCCCTCAATGGCGGCGCGGTGGAGTGCCCCGCCTCGGAGCCGTGCCCCGAGGACGCGCTGCACAAGCTGGATGACGTGGCGAAGCTGCTCGCCACGAAGGACCTGCAGTCCGGCAGCCCCGCGGTGGTGGGGGACTTCGACACCGGCGGCCGGCAGAGCCTCACCCTCCACGCCATCGGCTTCGGCATCAACGCCAACATCCTCAAGAACGCGGCGCGCGTGGGCGGCGGCCTCTACTACCAGGCCAACGATGGCGCGGGGCTGAAGCAGGCCCTGGAGGACATCATCGCCAACGTGAACCGGCGCTCCACCTCCTTCTCCGCGGCGTCCACGTCCGGCGGACAGCTCGGCTCGGCGAGCGGCACGCTGGTGCCCCGCCTGCGTCCGGGCCGCGACCGGGACGAGCCGTGGCGCGGCTACCTCTACCGCTACAAGCTCGCCTCGGAGCTGCTGCTCGGCTGCAAGGCGGCGCTCGCCTCCTCGGGTGGAGATCCGTGGGACCTCAACCACGACAAGGACTGCGACGACGTCCACCTCATGGACATGGACGGGGACGCCGTGGTGGAGAACGAGGTGGGCGACTTCGTGAAGCTGAGGGACCGCCTGGTGCCCGCCAGGCCCTTCTGGGAGGCGGGCCAGAAGCTCAAGCCCTCGGCGGCGGCCTCGCAGCGGTGGAAGACGCGGGAGCTCTACACGCTCGTGGACAACGGCGGCGCCTCGGGTGGGCCGGACGGGCGGCTGGACTCGCACGACACGCCGGTGGCCTTCACCGAGGCCAATGCGCCGGTGCTGCGCGAGGCCCTCGGCATCGGCGCGAGCGGGTGCACCGTGGCGGGCGAGAAGCTGGGCCCGGACGACTGTGCCCGCGCCGTCATCCGCTACTACCGGGGCGCGGACGTGCTGAACCCGGACAAGACGCGGCGCGACTTCGACCGGCCCTTCCTGCTGCATGACATCTTCCACTCGGCGCCGCGGACGGTGGAGCCGCCCATGCCACGGGAGTTCTGTGGCTTCTCGACGCAGTGCCTGCAGACGCTCTACGCGGGCCGCACGGAGCAGAAGCACTACACGGAGGCGGGCTCGGGCCGCACGCGCGACGCCTATGACGAGTACGTGGCCCGCCACGAGCAGCGCGACCGGGTGGTCCTGGTGGGCTCCAACGGCGGCATGCTGCACGCCTTCCACAACGGCACCCGCACGGGGAAGGACGCGCTCACCGGCCTGCCGAAGCACGACGAGGGCACGGGCGAGGAGCTCTGGGCCTTCATCCCCCCGGACCTGTTGCCCAGGCTGTTGCCCAAGCTGGGCCAGCACGGCTGGTTCGTGGACGGCACGCCCATGGTGCGCGAGGTGTGGCTGGACGGGGTGGGGGCGTCCGGAGACGCGGCGGCGGATGGGACGAAGCAGGCCAGCGAGCTCCGCACCGTGGCCGTGGTGGGCTCGGGCACGGGCGGAGTGCACCGCTTCGCGCTGGACGTGACGGCGCTGCTGGCCAGCCCGGGGGCGGGACAGCCGGGCCGCGCCCCCAGCCAGAAGGGGGACTTCCTGTGGATGTGGCCGCAGCCATGTGACGCGCTCGCGCTCCAACTGGGCGAGAGCGATGGACACTTCGCGCCCCGGCCTCCGCCCATCGGCCCCGTGGCCCTGGCGGACCCGGCCGGCCCGTGGCGCGTGGCGGGCAGGCAGGCGCGCGAGGCGTGGATCGTCTTCCTCAACGGCGGGTATGACCGCTCGCTCAACCGGGGCCGGGGCCTGGCCATGGTGGACATGAAGACGGGC
>NZ_DBNGVP010000111.1:0-58727 GCF_057119385.1 Archangium sp.
ATTCCCGAAGAGCCGCCTGCGCGAAGCCATCGACGAGCACGCGGTGCCCGCCATTGGCGCGTACCTGGGGGAGGTGCTGGTGCGCAACCTGGGCGGCCGGTGGATTCCGCGCCAGAAGCTCGAGGAGGCCCAGGTCCTCGTGGGCAACCGCGTGTGGCTTCCCTTCGTCCGGGCCCGCAACTACATGCGCTCGCGGCAGTCGCTCCTGGACTGCTCCCTCACCTGGCTCTACCGCGTGGCCGAGCGGCACCGGGGCTGAAGGGCGAAACGACACGGTGCTTGCGGCCTTGCTTCACAGGCTCCCACGGTTTGGCCCCCTGCGGGAATGTCACATTGCCGGGCGTGATAGTGCGCTGACGCCCGGCGTCCCATGAACAGGAATCAGCGCTTCCTGGTGACCATCAACATGCGGCATCCATGCTGCAAGGGCCCGCGCGACAACAAGAAGGGGCTGGAACCAGCGGGGAGACTCCCCAACGATTCCAGCCCCTTGAAAGCTCGCGCCAGGCGGGACTCGAACCCACGACCCTCGGCTTAGAAGGCCGATGCTCTATCCAGCTGAGCTACTGGCACGCAATCCACTCCGTTACCGCGGTACCGCTGTATCGGGGCGAGAGGATTTGAACCTCCGACCCCCTGCGCCCAAGGCAGGTGCGCTACCAGGCTGCGCTACGCCCCGATGAAGTTCAACATTGTTGAACCATCCGGAACGGACGCGCAAGGCAAACGTACCTGACGCCTGCTCACCCCCCAACAGGCTGCCCGCCCACCATCGCCCGGAGATGCGGCAGCATCCTCTGGAAGGCGACACCCCGGTGCGAGAGGGCCGCCTTCTCCTCGGCCGTCAGCTCCGCCATCGTCTTGCCGCCCGGCAGGAGGAAGACCGGATCGTAGCCGAAGCCGTGGGAGCCCCGGGGCTCGTGACCGATGCGGCCCTCGCAGCGGCCCAGCTCGAAGACGGCGGGCCCTCCCCCCGGCTGCACCAGGCAGAGCGCGCACACGAAGGCAGCGGTGCGCTGGTCGTCCGGCACGCCCGACAGCTCGGCGAGCAGCTTCTGGTAGCGCGCCTTGTCGTCGCCCTCGGCATAACGCGCGGAGTGCACGCCGGGACGGCCTCCCAGTGCGTCCACGCACAGCCCCGAGTCGTCCGCCAGCGCCGGCAGGCCGCTGGCCGCGGAGTAGGCGCGGGCCTTGAGCTCGGCGTTCTCCTCGAAGGTGGCGCCGGTCTCCTCGGGCTCGGGGATGGGCGGCAGGTCCTTGAGGGAGACCACCTCCACGGCGTCCCCCACGAGGCCGCGCAGCTCGCGCAGCTTGCCCTGGTTGCCCGTGGCGAAGAGCAGCCGGGGCTTCATGCGCCGAGCACCTTCTGCTGGGCCTCGGTGAGCTGGCGGATGGCGGCCAGGCCCGCGTCCAGCATGGCGTCCATCGTCTTGCGGTCGAAGAGCTGGTGCTCGGCGGTGCCCTGCACCTCGACGATGCGGCCGTCGCCGGTGGCCACCAGGTTCAGGTCCACGTCGGCGGTGGAGTCCTCGTCGTAGTCGAGGTCCACCCGCACCTCGCCCTTCACCACGCCCACGGACACCGCGGCGATGGGGGTGAGCTTGGGCATGCGCGGCATCACTCCGGCCTTGTGCAGCTTGCGCATCGCGAGCACCAGGGCCACGTAGGCGCCGGTGATGGAGGCCGTGCGGGTGCCGCCATCGGCCTGGAGGACGTCACAGTCCAGGGTGAAGGTGCGCACGCCCAGGCCCGGCAGGTCCACCGCGGCGCGCATGGAGCGGCCGATGAGCCGCTGAATCTCCAGCGTGCGCCCGGTCTGCTTGCCCTTGGCGGCCTCACGCTGCGTGCGGGTGTGCGTGGAGCGCGGGAGCATGCCGTACTCGGCCGTCACCCAGCCGGAGCCCTTGCCCATCAGGTGGGGCGGCACCTTCTCCTCCACCGAGCAGGTGACGAGCACGCGGGTATCGCCGAACTCCACCTGGGTGGAGCCCTCGGCGTGACGGGTGATACCAGGGGTGAGGGTAACGGGGCGCATGTCCAGCGCCCCACGGTTGAAGGACCGCATGGGAAGGCTCCTCGGCAAGGGAAATGGGGCGCCTCTCTAGCAGACGAGCCACCCCGCTGTCCGTCGCGAGTGCGCTCCTCTGTCAGGGAGTCGCGGGAGCCGCCACCTTCGCGGGCTTGGGCGAATCGCGCCGGCGCACCTCGGCCAGGAAGGCCTTCACGCCCTCGGTGATGGCGGTGGCGAGCCGCTCCTGGTACTCGGCGCGGGCCAGCCGGCTCCCCTCGTCCGGGTGCGAGATGTAGCCAATCTCCACGAGGACGGCCGGGGCCTCGACACCGTTGAGCACGTAGAAGGGCGCCTGCAGCACCCCCCGGTCCGCCCCCCCCGTGGCCGAGATGAGCTTCTGGTGGATGGCGTACGCCAGGCGCGAGGAGTCCTGGTGCGCCTCGGTGCGCGCGAGGTCATGGAGGATGAAGGCCAGCGTGGAGTCACCCCGTCCGCCCCGCGACGCCGGGGCCTCGGCGTTCTCACGGTCCGCGGCCGCCCGGGCCGTGGCGTTGGAGGCGCTGGCCGAGAGGAAGTACGTCTCGATGCCCTGGACGCGCGCGCGCGTGCGCCGGGTGGGCATCGCGTTGCAGTGGATGGACACGAAGAGGTCCGGCCGCTGCTTGTTGGCGAACTCCACCCGCTCGGGCAGGGGCAGCGACTGGTCCTCCTCCCGCGTCATCAGCACCTGCGCGCCGATCTCCTCCAGATGATCCCTCACCCGCTTCGCCACCTGGAGCGACACGTCCTTCTCGAGCAGGCCCGTGGGGCTGGTGGCCCCCTCCTGGTCTCCACCGTGGCCCGGGTCCACCACGATGCGCGCGGGGCGCTCGGCCGCACGGGAGGAGGAAGGCAGGCACAGCAGGACGAGCACGCCGACGAGGGGGGGGAGGCGGAGTGTCATGGCCGGAGCCGATCGTAGAGGCGCGCCCGGTGGAGCGCCAGCGGCCGGCGGTACGGCCTTCAGCCGACGACTTCGATGCCGGGGCGGCCCTCGCCCACCTCGCCGATGAGGGCCACGTCCACACCGGCCTTCTCCAGCGCCCGGTAGGCCTTGGGCACGTCCTTCGCGGGCACCGAGGCCAGCAGGCCGCCGTTCGTCTGCGCGTCGGCGAGCACCCACTGGATGTCCTCGGGCAGACCCTTGGGGAAGCGCACCTTCTTGCCCACGTGGGCGAGGTTGGACTTCGTCCCGCCCGGCACCACACCCTGCTGCGCCAGCGCCGGCACCTCCGAGAGGATGGGGATGCGCTCCAGGTCCAGGAAGGCCTTCGCCTTGGCCCCCGTCATCATCTCCAGCAGGTGCCCCAGCAGGCCGTAGCCCGTCACGTCCGTGAGGGCGTTCACCTTGAACCGACCCGAGGCGAAGACCTCACCCGACTTCTTGTTGAGCTCCGACATCAGCGCCACCACGCGCTTCGTCAGCTCCTTGGACGCCACGCCGCGCTTGATGGCCGTGGTCGCGATGCCCGAGCCCAGGGGCTTGGTCAGCATCAGCACGTCGCCCGGCTTCGCCCCGGCGTTCGTCAGCACCTTCTTCGGGTGCACCTGGCCCGTCACCGCCAGCCCATACTTCGGCTCGGGGTCCTGGATGGAGTGCCCGCCCAGGATGGGGATGCCCGCCTCGTCCGCCTTCGCCTGGCCGCCCGCGAGAATCCGCGACAGCTCCTCCATGGGCCTGTCCTTCGGGAAGCCCACCAGGTTGAGCGCGAACAGGGGTCTGGCCCCCATGGCGTAGATGTCCGACAGCGCGTTCGCCGCGGCGATGGCCCCGAACTGGAACGGGTCGTCCACCACCGGCGGGAAGAAGTCCACCGTGCTCACCAGCGCCAGCCCGGGCGCCACTCGATACACGGCCGCGTCATCGTTGGTGTTGAAGCCCACCAGCGCCCTCGTATCCTTCGAAGTCTTCAGTTGGCGCAGGACCTGCGCCAGATCCGCGGGACGGATTTTCGCCGCTCAACCCGCGCAATTCGCCAGCTCGGTGAGCCGGCGCGGCTTCTGCTCTTCGGACACGGTAGGCCTCTTAACTGGCGCGCACGTAGTCGCGCTTGATGAGCTGCAACACCGCCTCGGCCGCCTGCACGTCGTCCTGCTCCGAGTGGTCCAGCACCCCACCCAGCGAGCCGTAGTTGTGCACCTGCTGCAGCACGTCCAGCAGCTCCGGCGTCAGCTCGCGCAGCGGCGCCGTCATCGGCTTGGACAGCGACAGCTGCGTGGCCATGGACGGCAGATCCTTCTGGATGCGCTTGTACTCGTCCAGCTGCCTCAGCGCGTCCATCAGCAGCGCCTCGGTGGACGAGTCCAGCTCCACCATGAACTCCTGGGGATCGGCCGGACGCAGCTCGAAGTCACCCTGCTCCCAGGTGACGATGCGGTTGAAGCTCTTCTGCGGGCCGAGGTTGTGGTTGTCGTCGATGACCGCGTAGTACACGCGGCCCTGGCGCAGGTAGATCTTCCCCTCGTGATCGTTGCTGACCGCCAGCACGCCGTTCTTCTTGGACGTGTGGAAGAGCTGCAGCAGGTCCGGCAGCGGAATCTCCTCGATCTTCCCCGTCATGGACGAGGCCTTCGTCGAGGTGCGCGCCGCCTGCACCGCCACTTCCTCCAGGCGCTGCTTGGCCACCACCTCGTCGACCTCGCCCGCGCCCACGCCCTGGAGGATCAGCTTCAGGATGGAGGTGCCGATGAGGATGCGGTCCCCCTCCTTGAGCGTGGCCTGCTTGACCTTCTCGCCGTTGACGAAGGTGCCGTTCGTCGAGCCCAGGTCCTCGATGGAGATCTGCCCGGCGCCGTTGACCACGATGCGCGCGTGCTTGCGCGACACCATGTCCTCGACGAGCACCATGTCCAGCTCGCTCGAGCGGCCGATGACGATCTGCTTCTCCGCCTTCAGCGGGAACTCACCACCCTGGTACTTGCCGGAGATGAACTTGAGCGCGTACGTCTTCGCCGGCGATCCGCTCGGAGTGCTCACGGTGCTACGACCTCGATGATGAGTGTGGCCATGGCCTTCAGCCTCCCGCCCACTGCCTCGTCCGTCCCACCCGGCTGAGCCTTGCTGCGAACGGCGCCTAGCCTACATGAGACCGGACGAAAACAAGAATTCCTCTTCGTGGCGAATGAGCGAGAACCGGCGCTGGCCCCTCTCGTCCACGGGCCGTGAAGGCGTCTGTCCCTCCAGGCGCCACGTCTCGGTGGCCACCGCCTCGTCCCGCTCCAGCCGCAGCCACCACGTCTCCGCCCGGTAGCGGCGCTTCTGGAGCTCCATCACCCGCTCCAGCTCCGCCTCCCCTCCCCCCGTGGACGACTCCAGGCCCGGTGCGAGCAGGGCCGCCAGGGCCCGGCGGTCTCCCGCCTCCAGCGCCCGGCGCCGGGACTCCAACGCCCGGACCACCGCCGCCAGCCGGGGCGCGGCCAGGGTCTCCGGCACCCACTCCCCCTCGCGGCGGACGAAGGGAACCCGCTCCACGCCCAGGGAGCTGATGGCCGTGCTGCCCAGCAGACCGTCGAAGTCCAGGGTCGCCCAGGCCACGGCGCGCTCGCCCCCGGGCTCCACGTTGACGGTGATGCGCGCGAAGTGATGCTTCTGGGACCGGAGCGGCTCCTCCACCCCGGGCAGCGTCAGCGACAGCCCGTCCCGCTCGGTGCTCTTCAGGGCGGTGATGATGTCCGCCTCGGGCCCGGCGGCCACGCCCAGGAGCCGGGGAACCAGGAGCACCGCCACGGCCGCGGCGGCCAGTACGGTGATGAGCACCCCGCCCAGCCGGCTCCAGTCCTCGGCGCTCCTCACGAGCCCATCATCCTCCGGGCCCGCTCGGCTGCGGGCGTCCCCGGCAGGCGCTCGATGACCCGCTGCAGCGTCTGCTTCGCCTGCTCGGGCTCGTTGAGCTTCACGTAGGCCTCGTGCAGATCGAACAGGGCCTTGTCCTCGACCGAAGTGCCCGGGTAGTTCTTCAACAGCCCCTCCAGCCGCTGCACCACGGCCTTCCAGCGCTCGCGCCTGGCGTAGAAGGAGGCCACGTACAGCTCGTGCTCGGCCAGCCGGCGGCGCGTGTCCTCGATGTTCTTCCTGGCCTCGGGGACGTACTGCGAGTTGGGGTACTGGCGGACGAAGTCATTCAGCGAGACGAGCGCCGCGCGGATCTCCGTCTGATCCTTCTCCGTCGAGGGAGGCAGGATGAAGAGATCCGAGGGGATGTCCGCGTAGTGGGAGAGGGCCGAGCGGTACGCGGCGTAGTCCACCTTGGGATGCGTGGGGTGGAGCTTGATGAAGGACTGGTACTTCTCGCGCGCCTCCGGGTACGTCTCCTGGGCGTAGGCGAGGTCCGCCAGCTTCAGCTCGGCCTCGTTGGCCACCTCGAGGTAGGGGTACTTGGTCCGGACGTGCTCGTAGTACCGCTCGGCCTGGAGGAAGTCCTTCCGCTCCAGGGCCTCGTCGCCCAGTTGGAGGTTGGTGGCGGCATCCGCGGCGTAGTCCGGATCCCCGGCCTGGCCGGAGGAGAGGGCCGCGCAACCGGCGGCGGTACACAGGAGGACAGTCAGGCAGGCAGCTCGAAGGAGACGCATGGGTAGGGAAGCAAGCTAATCGTCCGGACCCGAAGGTTCCAGCGCCGCGTCACCGAGTACCCGCTGGATGACGTCCTCGGAGAAGCCCCGGCTGAACAGGAGCCGGCCGGCCCGGGCATGCTCCTTGGGCCCCAGTTGCCGGCCGGACAGGCCCCGCTGCGCCAGCACCTGGCGCGCCGTGGCCTCCGCGTCGAACTCCACCGCGCCACGGGCCTCCGCCACCGCCTCGCTCGCCGCCTCGCGGCTCAGCCCGTGCGCCTCGAGCCGCTGCTGCACCGCCTGGGGGCCATATCTGCCCCGCTGGAGCAGCACCGCCGCCCGGTCCCGGGCGAAGCGCTCGTCATCGAGGTAGCCCCACCCCACCACCTGCTCCAGCGCCGCTTCGCGCACCGGCTCGGAGAAGCCCTTGCGCTCGAGGGCCGTCAGCAACTCGTGCCGGCTGCGGGCCCGCACGGCCAACAGCCGCAGGCACGCGTCCGTCGCACGTTTGACTTCCTCGGGGGTGACCGCGTCGGAGTCCATCGCCTGCTCTCTAGCATGTGGTAACAGGCGCGGCATGCACCCCCTGATTGCCCGCTATCTCAGCCCCGAAGCCGCCCGTGAGACGCTCGAGAAGGAGAAGAACGGAGAGCCGCTCGGGCCCGAGGAGCGGCTCTTCGCCCAGACCGCCACCGCCCACCCCGACAAGCGCAACGAGCTGATGGGAGGCAAGGGCAAGCGCCACCTGTCCTCGGACGCCGAGGCAGCGGTCGTCTTCCTGGCCGCCTATGCCGCCACCCGCGCCATCGCCGAGGACGCCGCGCTCAAGGATGCCACCCAGAAGGCCCGGGAGTCCCTCAAGGCCGAGGGCGCCACCGATGACGAGACGGATGCCTTCATCGCCGCCATCCTCCTGGAGGAGGCCTTCGGCTACGAGGAGGAGGTGGAGGCGTTCGACAGCTCGTTCGTCCAGGAGGCACTCGGCGAGGTGCCGTCCCTGGCGGCGCTGACCCGTGAGCAGGTGGATGCCCTCATCCTGAGCTTCGAGAAGGGGGCGCGGGACGAGGCGGAGCGCACCGTGCGCGCGCACATCTCGCGGGCCCTGGTGAACATCGCCTGGGGCGAGGGCCCCACCCCCATCAACCCCGAGCACATGGAGGCGCTCTACGAGTCCGAGATCGCCGACAAGCCCGAGGCCGAGATGGAGGCCGGACTGCGCGCCACCGTGGACTTCCTCCAGCTGCTGGCCAAGGAGGGTCTCGTCGGCACCCAGCGGCTCTCCCGGCTGCGGTCGCAGATTGGCGACGAGGAGGCGTAGCGTTCCCCAGTGCGCCCAATCTCCCCCCATTTCCCCTCTCCCCTCGGGAGAGGGACGGGGTGAGGGTATCGGGTGGACGCGGGTTGGATCCCCTACCCGCGCCTCACGGGTTGGAACACGGGGACAGATACCCTCACCCTGACCCTCTCCCGGAGGGAGAGGGGAAAGTGAGGACAGTGGGGAGTGTTACGCGGCATCCCTCACGGGTCCGGGGGTCGTCTCCTCCCCTAAGGCCACCAGCGCGGCCAGTTCCTCGCCCGACATCACCTCCCGGGCGAGCAACTGCGCCGCCCCCGCCCGGAGCAGCTCGATGTGCTCGCTGAGCACCCGCGTCACCCGCGCGTGCTGCGAATCCAAAATGCCTCGAATCTCCTGGTCGATACGCCGCGCCAGCTCCTCGCTGTAGTCGCCGCGTGGCTCCGGCAGGCCCGCGTCGTGAAGCGGCGAGCGGCGCTCCAGATCGAACGTCACCGGACCCAGCGAATCACTCATGCCGTATCCCTTCACCATGCTCCGGGCGATGTCCGTGGCCTTCAGCAGGTCATCCTGCGCTCCCGTCGACACCTCCCCGTACATCAGCTCCTCGGCCACCCGGCCTCCCAGCAGCACGGCGATGCGAGACTCCAGCTCGCTGCGTGTCATCAGGTAGCGGTCCTCGGTGGGCAGCTGCAGCGTGTACCCCAGTGCCCCGATTCCCCGGGGGATGATCGAGATCTTCTTCACCGACTGCCCCGCCGCGAGCAACGAGCCCGCCAGGGCATGCCCCATCTCGTGGTGGGCCACGCGCTCGCGCTCCGCGGAGGACAGCACGCGGGTCCGCCGCTCCGGACCGGCCACCACCCGCTCCACCGCATCCTCCAGCTCGGCGCGCCCCACCTGCTCCTTCTGCCGGCGCACCGCCAGCAGCACCGCCTCGTTGAGGATGTTGGCCAGGTCCGCGCCCACCGCCCCCACCGTCATCGCCGCCACGAACTCCAGGTCCTTCTCGTTCTCCAGCGGCATCTTGCGCGCGTGCACCTTCAGGATGGCCAGCCGCCCCGCCCTGTCCGGCCGATCCACCAGCACGTGCCGATCGAACCGCCCCGCGCGCAACAGCGCCGGATCCAAAATCTCCGCCCGGTTCGTCGCCGCCATCAGGATGACACCTGCTCGCGGATCGAACCCGTCCAGCTCCACCAGGAGCTGATTGAGCGTCTGCTCGCGCTCCTCGTGCGCGTTGGGCCCCGAGCCGCGCACCTTGCCCAGCGCATCCAGCTCGTCGATGAAGATGATGCACGGCGCCTTCTGCCGGGCCTGGGCGAACAGGTCGCGCACCCGCGCGGCGCCAATGCCCACGAACATCTCCACGAACTCCGAGCCGCTCAGGCTGAAGAACGGCACGTTGGCCTCGCCCGCCACCGCCTTCGCCAGCAGCGTCTTGCCCGTGCCCGGAGGCCCCACCAGCAGAATCCCGTTGGGAATCTTGCCCCCCATCCGGGTGAACCGCTCCGGGGCGCGCAGGAACTCGATGACCTCCTGCAGCTCCGCCCGGGCCTCGTCCACGCCCGCCACGTCGGAGAAGCGCACGGGGATGGACTGCTCCACGTACACCTTCGCCTTGCTGTGCCCCACCGACAGGTAGCCACCGCCCCCCCCGCCCGCCGGGGACTGCATGCGAATCATCAGCAACACGAGCCCCAGCGGCAGCACCCAGAGGCCCACCTGGACCCACGGATTGCCCGGCACCGTCCCCGTCACCTTCACCTGGTGCGCCACCAGCTCGCGCAGCAGGTCCGGATCCTCCACCCGGATGGCGGCGAAGGGCTTCGGCTCACCTCCGGGCTGCTCGGGCGCCAGCAGGCCGCTGACGCGCTCGGGCGAGACCGTCACCTCCTTCACCTTCCCCGCCGTCAGGGCCTCGCGGAACTCGGTGTACGACAGGGAGGCACGCTCCGAGTGGTCCAGCAGCTGGTAGCCCAGCGCCAGCAGCACCACGAACAGCGGGAGGTGCCACCATTGGCTGCGCACCACGGGGGGCTCGGGTTTCATCGTCGGTCTCTCCGTCCGGCTCGGGGCTCCAGGCCAGACGAAGAGCAAACGACGTTCCACCCACGGCCTCTCCCGCCCCTCTCGCGGCCCTCACCCGGGGGCCTGCAAGAGGTGCGGGGACGGCACCTGGGGCCGCAAGGATTGCGGCGGGACTAGAAGCGCTCGATCTGGAAGTCGTCGTCGGCCGCGGGAGCCTTCGGAGCCGCGGGAGCGGGCGCCGCAGCCGCGGGACGAGCCCCCACGGCCGGAACCCCCGGGCGGGACGCGGCGGCGGGAGCGGCGGGCACGCCCGGACGGGGCACGGAGGCCGGACCCGCCGGACGGGGCGCGGCGGCAGAGGGGGCCGCACGCGGAGCCGGCGTCGCGGCGGGCGCGGGCTGCTGGTTCTGCCCGAAGCTCGCCGAGCCCGGCACCGGCTTGGGGCCACCCCCATCGAAGTTGTCCCACTTCGAGTCCGAGGTGGCGCTGATGCCGGAGAAGCGCAGCGCGAAGTCGTCCGGGTTGGTGGCCTGCCGGTGGGCCTCCTCGTAGGTGACGAGCCCCTGCTTCACCAGCGACATCAGCGACTGGTCGAAGGTCTGCATCCCGTACGTGTCGAAGCCCTGCGAGATGGCGTCCGGAATCTCCTTCGTCCGGTCCTTGTCCTCGATGAGCTCCTTCACGCGGGCGGTGCAGCGCAGCACCTCCACGGCGGCCACGCGGCCCTTGCCGTCCGCGCGCGGAATCAGACGCTGGCTCACCACGGCCTTGAGCACGCTCGCCAGCTGGATGCGCACCTGCTTCTGCTGGTACGGCGGGAAGGCCGAGACGATGCGGTTGATGGTCTCCGTGGCGTCCAGCGTGTGCAGCGTGGACATCACCAGGTGGCCCGTCTCCGCCGCCGCGAGCGCCGTCTCAATGGTCTCGTGGTCACGCATTTCGCCCACGAGGATGACGTCCGGATCCTGCCGCAGCGCGCTCTTGAGCGCCTGGGCGAAGGACATCGTGTCCACGCCCACCTCGCGCTGGTTCACGATGGAGCGCTTGTCACGGATGAGGAACTCGATCGGATCCTCGATCGTCATGATGTGGTTCGTCTCGGTGGCGTTGATGTGATCGATCATCGCCGCGAGCGTGGTGGACTTACCCGAGCCCGTGGTGCCGGTGACGAGGATGAGGCCGCGCTCGTCCAGGCAGATCTTCTCCAGGATGGGCGGGAGCATCAGCTCCTTGATGGCCATCACCTTGGTGGGGATGACGCGCATCACCGCGCCGATGGTGCCGCGCTGCTGGAAGACGTTGACGCGGAAGCGGCCGAGCCCGGGCACGCCGTAGGCCAGGTCCACCTCGTTGCTCTGCTTGAACTTCTCCTTCTGGAACTCGTTCATGATGCCGAAGACCATGCGCGCCACCTCCTCGGGAGGCAGCCGCTTGCCGTCCTTCAGCGGGACGAGCGAGCCGTCGACACGGAACATGGGCGGCAGGCCCGCCTTGAGGTGGATGTCGGAGGCACCGCCGCGGAGCGCAATCTGGAGGATCTCGTTGAGTTCCATGGATGCGCCGATGGTAGCACGCCCAACAGTGCCGACGAGGGGGCCTGGACGCGGCCGCGCTCGCCTGCCCTGGCCCGCAAAGCACCACGGCGGAGGCTCCCGAAGGAACCCCCGCCGTGCGTGTACTCCAGCGAGACCGCGTGAGAACGGATTAGCGCTTGGAGAACTGGAACCGGCGACGCGCGCCCGGCTGGCCGTACTTCTTGCGCTCCACCGCGCGAGCATCACGCGTGAGGAACCCGGCCTTCTTCAGCGCGGGACGGAACTCGGGGTTGTAGTTGCACAGCGCACGGGACAGACCGTGGCGGATGGCGCCGGCCTGGCCGCTCAGACCGCCGCCGCGCACGTTGACCTCGATGTCGATCTTGCCCTTCTGCTCCAGCACGTCCAGCGGCTGGTTCAGGATCATCTTGGACGTCTCGCGGCCGAAGTACACGTTGATGTCGCGGCCGTTGACAATCACAACACCAGTGCCCGGGCGGATCCACACGCGCGCGGTGGCCTCCTTGCGGCGGCCGGTGCCATAGAAACCCTTCTCGGTGGCGGTAGCCATGTCGTCTCTTCTCTAAATAGGGTGCGGAAAGTGGGGAAGGTAGGACAGCGCTTACGCCTCGACCTCGCGCGTCGCGGGCTTCTGCGCGGCGTGCGGGTGGGTGTCACCGGCGTACACCTTGAGCTTCGTCATCATCTGACGGCCCAGGGCGTTGCGCGGCAGCATGCGGCGCACGGCGTTGAGGATGATGTCCTCGGGGTGCCGGGCGCGCAGCTTGGCCAGGTTGGTGCTCTTCAGCGCACCGGGGAAACCGGCGCGGGGGTGCCGGTAGTACATCTTGTCCTGCTCCTTCGTCCCCGTCACCTTCACCTTGTCGGCGTTGATGACGATGACGTGGTCACCCGTGTCGATGGACGGGGTGTACGTGGGCTTGTGCTTGCCCTTGAGCAGCGTGGCGATCTGGCTCGCCGCGCGGCCCAGCACCTTGCCGTTCACGTCGATGATGTGCCACTCGCGCTTGATATCCGCCTGCTTCGCGCTGTAGGTCCTCTGCGACATTGTTTGAACTCCAAAAGCATGGTTGGCGCCTGAAGCGCCTGTAGCCGTAGCAACCACGGGTCTGGCCCGTAAACTTCCAAGCCGGCCCGGAAAGGCCGACCGTCTTAGAGGGGGGCGGGGGGCAAGTCAAGGTCGCACTGCGTTCACCGTGCCCCACCCGGGGTTCCCGTCGCCGCGGGTGCCCCGGTTGTCGGGGGCCCCACGGCCGGTTTGCTCCCAGGGGCCACTCCCCCGCTCGTCCCCGGCGCCTTGAAGCGCTCCTTCAGGCTGGCGAAGAAGTTCTTCTCCTGCTCGGTCGGAGGGCCCTTGCGCGGTGCGTCAAGGTCCATCACCTCCACCAGCTCCGGGGGGATGTCCTCCAGGAAGCGCGAGGGGGTGCGCGGCACCTCCTTGCCCCGCTTCACCCGCATGGCGGAGCGCGTCAGGTAGAGGAGCTCCTTGGCGCGGGTAATCCCCACGTAGCAGAGGCGGCGCTCCTCCTCGAGGTTCTGCGCCTCGCCCTGCATGCCCTTGTGGGGCATCAGCTCCTCCTCCATGCCGATGAAGAAGACCACCCGGTACTCCAGGCCCTTGGAGGCATGGAGGGTCATCAGGGTGACGGCCTTGTGGGCGCCGGGCACCTCCTCCTCTTCCTGGCGGGTGTCGAGGCTGAGCCGGTTGAGGTAGGTGAGCAGGCTGGCCTTCGGGCCCTCGCGCTTCTCGAAGGACTCCAGGGAGTTGATGACCTGGTCGATGGACTTGAGCTTCCGGTCCGCGCTGGCCTGCGAGGTGGTGAGCGACTTCGCGTCGTCCTTGTAGCCGATCTCCTCCAGCAGCTTGCGCGTCACCTCGGCCAGCTTGCCGGTCTCGTAGCTCTGCCGGTAGCGCTCCACCAGCTGGAGGAAGTCCTTCACCTTCTCGGCGGCGCCCTTGGGCAGGTCCTCGTAGCGCTCGGCGCGCTCCATGGCACCCCAGAGCGTCACGCTGTCGCGCCGCGCGTGCGCCACCAGCCGCTCCATGGTGACGTCGCCAATGCCCCGCGCCGGCACGTTGATGATGCGCAGCAGCGCCGTCTCGTCCCGCGGGTTGGCGATCAGCTTGAAGTACGCGATGACGTCCTTCACCTCGCGCCGGTCGAAGAACTCGCTGCCCGACACCACCTCGTAGCGGATGCCCTTCTCGCGCAGCATCTCCTCGATGGGGCGCGCCTGGCCGTTGACCCGGTAGAGGATGGCGATCTCATCCGCCGGAATCCCTCCGGCCAGCAGCCGGGAGATCTCCGTGGCCACGTACCGGGCCTCCTCCTCCTCCGTGGGCGCCGACACCACCTTGATGCGCTCGCCGCCCTTGCGGTCGGACCACATCTTCTTGGCCTTGCGCTCGGGGTTCTTGGCGATCACCGCGTTGGCCGCGTCCAGCACCACCTGCGTGGAGCGGTAGTTCTGCTCCAGCCGCACCTCCTTGGCCCCGGCGAAGTACGAGTCGAAGCTCAGGATGTTGCGCACCTCGGCGCCGCGCCAGCTGTAGATGCACTGGTCGTCGTCCCCCACCACGCACACGTTGCGCGTCTCGCCGCTGGCCAGCAGCGTCAACAGATCGATCTGGGCCTGGTTGGTGTCCTGGAACTCGTCCACCAGGATGTAGCGGAAGCGCTGGGTGTACTTGTGCCGCAGGTCCTCGTGCTCGCGCAGCAGCCGCGAGGGGAGGATCAGCAAGTCATCGAAGTCCACCGAGCCCTGCGCCTTGAGCGCGAGCTGGTAGGCCTCGTAGACCATGTGGGCGATGAGATCATAGTCGTCCCCCATCCCCTCCCCGAGCGGCTCGGGCGTCTTGCCGGCGTTCTTCGCCTTGGAGATGAGGGTGAGCACCTTGCGGGCATCGAAGGTGCGGTCGTCGATGCGCCGCTCGCGCATGGCCCGCTTGATGATGGCGGCCTGGTCGCCCTGGTCCGCGATGGTGAACTTCTTGGGCCAGCCCAGCCGGTAGATGTCCTCGCGGAGCATCTCCGCGCCGAAGGCATGGAAGGTGCACACCAGCACGTTCTGGGCCCGGGGGCCCGCCATGTGCACCAGCCGCTCCTTCATCTCCGTGGCGGCCTTGTTGGTGAAGGTGACCGCCAGGATGTTGCGGGCCAGCAGGCCACCCGGCCGCTTGTCGAGCAGGTGGACGATGCGGTGGGTGATGACGCGAGTCTTGCCGCTGCCAGCGCCCGCCAACACCAGGAGGGGGCCCTCGGTGGTGAGCACGGCTTCGCGCTGAGGGGGGTTGAGCTTCGAGAGGTCCATTGCGCGCGGCCCGGGGATACCCTTTGATTCTCCCGTGCGCGACTATTCTTTTCTCCAGCGGCTCTTTCTCCTCGCGCTCGTCGCGAGCGCGGCCTGCACGGATGGTGGAAAAAAGACACCGGGAGACGCGGACAGCCCGGCCGCCAACACCCCGGCGGCCTTCCCCTGCGCCCACTTCGAGGACCTGCGGGCCTTCCTCCCGGAGCACCTGGAGGGCCTGCAGCGCTCCCAGGAGGGGGGCTCCACCGGCAGGTACGGAGAGGTGTCCGTCAGCGAGGTGGAACGCAGCTTCACCCGCGGTGAGGAGCGGGAAGTGAAGGTGCGCATCGTGGACACCTCCCTGGGCATGAAGCTGGGGCAGGCCATCCGGGCGGCGGCGGACGAGGGAAGGGAGCGGGCCACGAATGATCCCACCGCCCCCATCTTCTGGAAGGACAAGGAGGCGGTGGGCTTCGTACGCTACGACGCGTCCACCACGCTGGCCGAGGCGAGCCTGCTGGTGGGCAACCGGTACGTGGTGGCGGTGAGCAGCCGGGGATACCCGGGCACGGTGGAGGTGCGCCGGGTGGCACAGGACATCGACCTCGAGGGGCTGGCGCGGTTGCACCAGGCCCCGGCGGAACGGACCGCCAAGAGAAAGGAGCTTCCGTGGTGAAGGACAAAGGGTCGCGGGTGAACGTACCGGAGGTGCTCGAGCGGGAGGCCCAGGCGCGCCAGGAAGTCGGGCGCATGGGCAAGCGCGAGTTCCTCGAGCAGTACCAGCGGCTCGCCAAGATGTACACGGCGGACCCGGGCAACCCCGGCTCCTACGCGTGCGAGGGCTGTGAGCGCTGCGCCAACTGCATGTTCTGCAAGGACTGCGACAGCTGCTACCAGTGCACCCACTGCACCCGCTGCGAGCTGTGCAACAACTGCTCGCACTGCGTGGACTGCAAGCAGTGCCACAACTGCGCCTACTGCGTGCAGAGCGAGAACTGCACCAGCAGCGCCTACCTGGTGCTGTGCCGCAACATGTCCGACAGCAACTACTGCTTCGGCAGCGTGGGCCTCTCCAAGAAGGACTTCCACATCCTCAACGTCCCCTTCCCCCGCACCGAGTACTTCAAGCAGGTGAAGCGGCTGCGCGAGGAGATGGGCATCTGACCCACGCCCCTCCGGGCGCTACAGCAGCACGCGGACGAAGAAGGCCTTGAGGTACTCGGTCTCCGGCAGGCCGCCCAGTACCGGGTGGTCCAGGCCCGCGCCCCGGCGCTCGAGAATCTGCACGGGCCGCTTCGCGTCCGAGGCGGCCGAGAGCACCATCTCCTCGAAGGCCTCGCGCGTCAGCTTGCCGGAGCACGAGCACGTGACGAGCAGGCCCTCGGGGCGCAGGCACTTGAGGGCACGCAGGTTGAGCTCGTGGTAGGCGCGCAGCGCGGTGGCCAGGCCCTCGCGGCGCTTGGCCAGCCCCGGAGGATCCACCACCACCGTGTCGAAGCGGCGGCCGGACTCGGAGAAGCGGCGCAGCACGTCGAAGGCGTTGGCGTTCTCCACCGTGACGTGGGTGCGCCCATTGCGCGCGGCGTTCGCCCGGGCCCGCTCGGAGGCCTTCGGGTCCTGCTCCACCGCCAGCACCGAGTCGCAGCTCCGGCTGAGCGCCAGCGCGAAGCCCCCGTGGTAGCTGAACAGGTCCAACCCCTCGCCCCGGGCCAGCTCGCCCGCGCGCACGTGGTTGTCCACCTGGTCCAGGAAGGCCCCCGTCTTCATGTCCCCCAGCAGGTCCACCTCGAAGAGGTTCTCCCCCTCGTGGTAGCTGAAGCGCGCCTCGCCCTGCCCGTGCAGCAGCTTCACCTCGCGCGTGAGGCCCTCGAAGTCACGGCCCGAGGCATCGTCCCGGCACACCACGTGCGTGGCCCCGGTGAGCTCCGCCAGCGTGCGCGCCACCCACTCCTTGCGCACGTCCATGCCCTCGGAGAGCGTCTGCAGCGACAGGCCCGCCCCATAGCGGTCCACGAAGAGGCCGGGCAGCAGGTCCGCCTCGCCGTGCACCAGGCGCACGCCGTCCCGCTGGCGCAGCGGCGCGCGCCTCGCGAGCGACAGCTCCAGGCGGTGGCGCAGGAAGGCCTCGTCCACCTTCTCCTCGGCGGGGCCCTTGCGGGTGAGCAGCCGCAGCGCCAGCGGCGAGCGCTGCGCGTAGAAGGCCTGGCCCACGGGGTTGCCCTGCGGGTCCACTACCGGCACCACGGCGCCACGCTCCTGCGTCTGGGGCGGCTCCAACAGCTCGGTGCGGTACAGCCAGGGGTGGCCCTTGCGCAGGGCCTTGGCCCCCTTGAGGCTCACGCGGGCGGTGGGGGGGGTTGGGCGAGCCATGTCTCGTGTCACTCCAGGCCGCGAGCGGCCAGTTCCTGATCGTCCTCGCCCCGAAGGTGCCCCACTTCGTGGAGCAGCGTTACCTTTATCTGCTCGCGCAGCTCCTCCCGGGTGCGCACCGCCCGGGCCAGGTTGAGGCGGTAGAGGGCCACCGAGCGGCAGGGCGTCTCCGAGCCGTCACAGGGCTCGTTCAGCGGCGGGCCCCGGAAGAGGCCCAGGATGGCGGGAGACAGGGGCGGCTCCCCGGAGAGCAGATCCTCCTCCGCGGGCAGCTCCTCGGCGCGTACCGGCACCCCGGTCAGGTCCTTGCGCATGTCCTCGGGCAGGGCCGCCACCGCGCGGGCCACCTCCTCGCGGAACTCGGCCTCGGTGGGCGTGGGGGGCGCGGGGAAGTCCTCCGGCGAGAGGGCCCGCGCCTTGTCGAAGTGCTCCTTCGCCTGCTTCCACTTCCCCTCGCGCTCCAGCAGCAGCCCGAGGTGGTAGTGCGCGTGCGCCCCGCGCTGCGGATCATTCCGCAGCGTGCCGAAGGCGGCCCGGGCCTCGGCGAAACGGCACAGCTCGAAGAGGGCCAGGGCCTTCTCGTAGGCGGCCTCGCGGTTGTCCGGCTCGCGCGCCAGGACGAGCTGGGCGCGCTGGAGGGCCTCGGCGGCCTGCCCCAGGTCATTGAGCGCCATGGCGGCCACCAGCGCGAAGCGGGGCAGCAACTCCGGCGCCGCGTCGGCCTGGGAGAGCCCGCGCTCGGCGTAGAGGGCCCCCAGCTCGTCGTACTCGCGGTTGGAGGGCAGTTGCACGGCATAGAGGTGCGCCGCGCCGAGCAGCGCGTCCGGCTGGCCCGGATCGATCGCCAGGGCCCGGGCATAGGCCACCTGGGCCTCGGCCGTGCGTTGGAGGGCGGCCAGCGCCTCGCCCCGCGCCGAGTGGGCGGCGGCCGAGTCCGGCTCCAGCGCCGAGGCCTGGGCCGCGCACGAGAGGGCCTCCGGGTACTTGCCGCTGTCGAGGTAGTCCAGCGCCGCGCTGAGGGGACTGGCGCCCTTCGCGCGGCACGGAGGAAGGGGCTCGGGCACGGGGGCCGCCGCGGGCACGGGCGCTGGCGCCGAGGCGACCGGGGCACCCCCCGCGTCGGGAACGGCCGGAGCGGACGGAGACGTCCACTGACAGGAGCCGAGGAAGAGGAAGCAGAGGGCGAACGGACCGCGCCGGAACATGGGGGAGCGAAGGCTACGGCATCACCCGCGGCACGGGAAGTTGCCAGCTGCCCGCCCGCCCGGCCTCCCTGGCCTCCCTGGCCTCCACCCCCGCAAACGGCGGGGCCCGCCATCGCCGCGCGGCGAGGACGGGCCCCGGTGGGACACCTGGCTCGGCTCCGGCCTACAGGCCCGAGGGGAGGCAGGCGCCCTGGCCGCCACTGGCGTCGTGCCGGCAGGCATGCAGCGACTGCGACACCGGCAGCTCGTAGATGTACTGCAGCACGTCCCGGTCACCCGACACCTGCACGCCGGTGGCCTGCGCCTTGCCAGGCTCGAAGAAGTTGACGCCGTAGACCACCTGGCCCGTCTTCGAGATCTGGATGCTCATGGCCGGCTCCGGAGGCGGCGCCAGCACGGAGCGGTTCTGGAAGCGCGCGAAGGTGGTGCCGTTGAGGAAGCCCGCCGCGCAGTTGGGCGCACCCGTGACGAAGTCCGCCTGGAAGAGCCGGGCCAGGTTGGCGTTGGAGCCGGCGCAGGCTCCGGCCGAGGACGGGCCGGGGTACATGGAGTTCCACATGGTGCAGCTGGAGAGCACCGCCGCGCCGCTGGCCGTCTTGTGGGGCAGCCCGTCGTACTCGTAGAACCAGCCGTAGCCATCCGCGCTCGCCAGCACCTTCGCCGGGCACGTCTTGCCCGCGGCGCACTTGCAGTTGCCCGTGGCATCGCACTCCACGTTCGTCACGTTGACCAGGTCACCCGTGGTGGTGGTGGCAGTGCCGGTGTCGGTCAGCCGCCGCTGATCGTAGTCCCAGGCCTTGTTCTTCGAGCTGCTCGCGGAGTTCTCGTCGAACATGCGCGCCGCCGTGCCGCCATAGGCCCAGATGCCGTAGAAGCGGTTCTTGCCGAGCGTGCTCGGGGTGGAGGACGAGCCCAGGTCCAGGTCGTTCATGTTCAGCGTGTTGCCCGGCACACTCACCCGGCAGTCGAACGTGCCCGCCGAGTCCTGGCCGCACAGCGCCTTGGTGCGGGCGAACTCGTAGTTCACCTTGCTCCCGCCGGAGGGCGCCGGGCAGGAGTTGGCGTAGCGGGACTCGTACTCGGCCGTGATGAAGTCCGTATCACCCACCGCACCGCAGAAATCGGAGGTGCTCGTCGACTCCGAGGAGAAGGGCCGGTATTGGGCCGACGTGTAGGCGCGGTCCGCCCACTGGTTGCCCAGCCGCTGATAGTCCGTGCCACGCACCATCTTGTAGGTGGACAGCGTGTCGCCGCACCCCAGCTTGGAGCAGGCCTGCGGGTTGTCAAAGCGGCAGGTGCCGGCGCCATTGTCCAGCAGCTGGTAGCGGTTGCCCGAGCCGACGAAGGCGCGCAGGGCGCGGTTCTCCGGCTGCATCGCCAGCGACGTCAGGTAGTAGAAGGGCGCGCGGCCGCGGATGCTCGCCTCACCGCCTCCGCCCTCCCCCTTGCTGTCCATGGTGAAGGAGCGCGCACCACTCCAGTTGGAGATGAGCTTCGTGGTGGCATCGCGCACACCCGCCTCGTGGAAGCGCAGCGTCCACAGCTGGCCGCCCAGGTCCCCCACCACCGCGGTGTCGAAGAAGCCGTCGAAGCGCACCTTGGTGTTGGAGCCGTAGTCCGCCAGCGCCACGGGCGCCGCGAAGCCATACGTCAGGTACTTGCGCGCATCCGTCTTGTCCTTGAACTGCTCCGAGTACTCCCACTTCCACAGCAGGTTGTCGCGGCGATCCGGCACGGTGCCGTTCCACACGTCCACCATGTAGATGCCACGCCCCTTCTCGTTGGCGGGAGACCAGCCACCCGACAGCATCGCCACCCAGCGCTCGGAGCTCAGAATCTTCGGGTCCTCGTGGCGCGACAGGCCCGTCGCGGACTGCAGCAGCACGGGACCGATGGGCGGCGGCTTGGGGCTCAGGCTCATCAGCGTCTTGCCGAAGCGCAGCGCCTCGTCCGTGCACGGCTGCGGGAACATCCAGCGGAAGCTCGGCGCCGTCTTCGCGGTGGTGGCCAGCGTGGCGGCTCCATCCCACTGGAGCTCCAGCGCGAAGTAGTGCGTGCCACCCCGGCCCTCGGCCACCACGGCCACCGTGTGGTACTCCTCCATCTGCTTCTTGCCGTCGTTGTTGTCGTCCGCCCAGATGTCGCGGACCATGATGTCGCCGTCCACGTAGTAGGCGTGGCCCTGCAGCATGTCCTGCAGCCGCGACAGCAGATCCGCCGGGATGAAGGCCCACCTCTCCTGGCCTCCGCCCGCCGAGGTGCTGGGGTACGTCACCTCGCAGTTGGTGTCCTCCTGGCCCTGGCCGTCGCTGAAGGCGTGCAGCATGCCGTCATTGGCGCCCACCAGGATGAGGCGCTCGCGCTTGCGGTTGACGAAGTGCCAGGCGTCGTAGGCGTCCTTCTGCACCGGCGTGGAGATGTTGCACGCGGTGGCCTGCGAGTACCGGGCCAGCTCCGTGGACTCCACGCCCGTGCGAGCCTTGGTGGCGAAGAGCGTGCTCACGCACTGGTTGCTGATGCCGATGTCGCACAGGAACTTGTCCACCGGCGGATCCACCACCACCGGCGAGGAGTGGAAGATGTCGCCCAGCACGGACAGGCGCGTCTCCTCACGGTCGTTGTCGGAGTCCTCGTCGAACAGATCCTGCCCGCGCACGTACTGCATGACGAGCGCCGCGCACAGCAGATCATACGCGTCCTGCGTCGTCGGGTTGGCCGGAATCCCCACCAGCCCCTGCTTCGTCATCATCGACACGGCCGTCGTGAGGTCCACCGTGGCCGTCAGCTTCATCTTCTCGAGGATGAGACCCGGCTTGTAGGTGGTGAGCACGCCGGTGGGGCACAGGGGCGCGCCGCCCACGGCCAGGTACTGGCGCAGCTTGCTCATGTTGGCGAGGGAGAACTCGACCACCTGGTCCTTCTCCGTCATCAGCCCGTCCTTCGAGCCGCCGCCGTTGTTGTCCGTCACCGTCCAGATCTTGCGGTTCTTGTGGCCCATCTCCCGCAGCTTGGCGTTGGCCTCCCAGAACTCCTCGGCCTTGGCGCCGAAGACGGGCGTGCCGCCGGTGGTGGACACCACCTTGCGGTACTCGACCGCGGAGTCCTCGGCGACGAGCGAGCCCGCCTTGTCCACGAGCAGGACATCGGCGCGGTCCCCGTCACCGTTCTTGTCCATGTCCTCGACGAACTCGTTGAACTGCTCGAAGCGGTAGAGCTTGCCCGTCCAGGCGCCGTTCTTGGCCGGCATCATGCGCGGGATGATGGCCGTGGCCGACACGCTCTGCGTCTGCAGGGTGTTGACGGCCGCGGAGGAGAAGGCGGTGTTGCGCGTGTTGATGTCATCCAGGATGGCGAGCATGACGCGCTTGAGCTCGCTGGTGCTGCGGGCCGGGAAGAACTTGCCGCCGCCCCACCGCGCCGTCTCCTGCAGCAGCTTGCTGTCCTCCACGTCCTCGGAGAAGCCGATGGTGTAGGTGGCCACGCGCTGCTGGCCATTCATGTCGAAGCGCAGATCCTTGTCCCACAGCATCCGCGCCACCTTGTGCAGGTTGCTGGTGGAGCAGCCCTCGCAGGGCGTCGTCGTGTCATTGGCGATGGCGGCCGGCATCTTGACCACCTTGCCCTCCGAGGAGGGCTCGCCATCCGTCAGCATGATGACGGCGTTGAAGCCGCACTCGAAGCACACCCCATCCGTCGCGGAGTAGTTGCTGCTCGACGGGGGAGTGCCACCCAGGTAGGTGGCGTAGGGCGTGGGCGAGCCCTTGGACTGGAAGTAGAAACCGGCCGCGTAGAGCGCGTCGGCGAGCGGGGTGTTGCAGCCGTCCCAACCCAGGCCGTTGTTGTTGTTGGTGTTGACGTTGGTCAGGTCGTTGAGGACCGAGTTGCGGTTGTTCTCCACCGAGCTGCTGTCCAACGGATAGGACTTGGCGCAGGTGGGGCCCATGGGCTGCTGGATGCAGAGGCACTGGTTGCTGGTGCCCTCCTTGGGGCCCCAGCACGTCCTGGCGGCGCGGGTCTGGAAGCCCATCACGCCGAAGCGCACCTCGCGCAGGTCGCGGATGACGTCCGCCAGCACCTTCACGGCACCCGAGTCACGCGGCGCGTAGAAGTTGAGGAAGTTGCCCTTCACCCGCCGGGTGCTGCTGTCGTGGATGTAGTAGCCCCGGGTATCCAGGCAGCTGCGGCACGTGCTCTGGTCCGTGCCGTTGATGCCCGAGATGGACGAGCACGCGCTGCTCACGTCCGTCCAGGTGTTGGTGTTCTGCGGGGCGTTGCCGAAGATGACGCCGTACCCCTTGGTCGGGGCCTCGTAGTACCTGGCGTTGGCGAACCAGTTGTCGGACTGGGTGCTGAGGCCCGTCCACAGCCGGGGGTACTGCTCGGAGTGGGTGTACCCCAACCCGTTGAGGAACGAGTCCGAGCAGCCCCTGGTGCCAGGCCAGGTCTTCGGCCACGAGTGCATCGAGCTGGACGTGTCGATGACGAAGAGGATGTTGGGAGGCCCCCCCGGGCGCGAGAAGAACTTCTCGTCGCTGCCCTTGGGCGGGTTCATCAGCGCGTCCAGACGGGACGTGGTGGGCAGGCAGCAGGCCGCTTGATCAATGGCGGACGCGGTGTCCGCCCGGAGCAGCACCACCAGGATGGCAACGAGGCTGAGCGTCAACTTGCGGAACATGGCGCCTTTCCTCACAGGCCGTAACGGAAGAGG
Organism: Archangium sp.; assembly: GCF_057119385.1. Taxonomy (NCBI): domain Bacteria; kingdom Pseudomonadati; phylum Myxococcota; class Myxococcia; order Myxococcales; family Archangiaceae; genus Archangium; species Archangium sp. The sequence continues at coordinate 23,054 of NZ_DBNGVP010000111.1, forward strand.
AATTCGACTTCGGACTCGCGACCACCGCTCTCCTGGCACTTGACCACCACGCGGTAGTACTTGCCGCCCAGGGTGCCGCCAGAGTCGGTCACGGTATTGGCGATGTCACGGGCCTGCTTCGTCGCCTCGCCCATGGCCACCGCGTTGACGGCCACCACCGTGTTCACGGCGTCATCCGAGCCGTAGTGACCCGTCTTCATCTTCGAGCGCGCGCTCGGATCCGGATCATCGATGAGGCGGGTGTCGAGCACCTGCAGCTCCGTGGTGGCCCGGAACAGCTTCAGGCGCGAGAGCAGATGGCGGCGCGCCGCGTCCGCGCAGGCGCCCACCTTGTCACCGCGCAGCTTCTCGACGGTGGCCTCGCGGTTGTAGTTGGTGAACTGGATGGCGCCCCCCACCAGAACCATCAGCACGGCGATGGCGATGAGGGTCAACATCAGGGCGTTGCCGCGGGGAGCCCTCGTCCTGAGCTGCATGATGGTCAGCCTCCCCACACGTTGGAACCGGAGGGGTGGAGAGCCCCCACCGGCGGGTTGAAACCGGAGCGCGACAGCAGGTTCGGCACGCGCACGGTCGTGGTCATGTTGGTCCGGTAGTAGCCATCCGGCAGCGAAAACTCCCCGGAGTCCTCCAGGTCCTCCCGCACGAAGCCCCGGCGCCCGTTGGGCTCGGCCGTCGCCGAGCGCACCGAGATGGCCACGCGCACCGCGCGGATGTTGGCCGGGTGGTTGGCGTAGCGGATGGCGGCATCGTAGGGATCGCTGTACTTGGGCTCCGGCTGGAGCGGATCGCGCTGCGGCGGGTGGCGATTCGAGTCCGCGCTGTTCACGTCCCCGAGGATCCAGTTGGGCTCGTCGGAGGCGACGTCCACCGGCGGGAGCTCCGCGTTGGGTCCCTCCTGCGGCGGCCGGTTCATGAGGTAGGCCACCTGGAAGGACTCCACGTCCGCGGCCAGCGGGACGGCGGTGTCCATGTTCAGCTCATCCAGGCCCTGGAAGGCCATGAGGAACGGACGGCCCCCCAGGTCCATGATGCGCAGGCGCACCTCGTGCAGCAGCATGATGTAGGGGGCGTCCAGCTCCCCCACCTTGGCCAGGCACGTGTCGTCCTGGGTGGTGGAGGACAGCTTCGTGTCCACCGTGAAGTTGGCGGAGGCGCCCGCGTTGCTGGCCACTCCCCCCGCGTTGACCTTCAGCACCAGGTACTTCTTGCCGTTGTTGCACGAGACGAGGAGGCGCTGGCCCTTGGCCAGATCCACTCCGAACGAGGAGCCCGGCTCCAACTGGACGCCGGCCGCCCCCAGGAACTGCCCCCGGCGCAGGTAGGCCGCGTCCCGGTAGCGGAAGGCCAGGTCATCGGTGACGGACTTGGGCGCGCCGTGGGCGAACACGAGGGTGTGGTTGGACTTGGTCTCCCCGGGCAGCCCCCCGGGGTTGAAGTCGAACGCGAAGCGCGGATCGATGCCGTAACCCGCCAGACGCACCCGCTGCTCGACGAACTGCGTCGCCGTGCGCACCCCCTCCACCGCCACCTTGATGCGCGACTCGGTCTGGTAGGAGCCCTGGACGCCCGCGAAGGACACGGCCACCGCGGCCAGGATGATGGTGGTCGTCACCGTGCCCACCATCAGCTCGAGCAGCGTGACACCGCGCGGCGCGAGGGCCTGGGAGTTTCTCGAGGGGATCATGGAACCCATCAGATCTCGACGTAGGTTTCGTTGCCGAACGGGCCCGAGTCGTAGAACCCGAAGTTCTGACGCACGAAGCGGCGCTTGCCCATCTCCACCCAGGATACCACGACCGTCACCTGGTTGACGGTCACGCCCGTGGCCTCGTCCAGCGTGTCGACGACGACGAGGACGCGCCGGAAGTGGCTCATGTCCGAGGCGGCGTAGCTGGGCAGCACGCGCAGGGTGGGCAGCGCCACCTGCTCGTAGGCATCCAGGTCGAAGATGCAGCGCACCCGCCACTGGTCGTCGTCGCCGGGCGTGAGGTTATCCAGGCCGCCGGTGAGCGCGCGCACCTCGTCGGTCGCGTTGCAGCGCTGGCCCGCCAGCAGGCCGGGACGCTCCGCCGTGCCGATCACCCGGGCCCAGCCCAGCGTGTCCAGCGCCACGCGCACCTGCGAGGCGATGCCCGAGGCGCGGGTGGCGTGGTTGGCCATCATGTTCTGCCGGCTGGCCACCATGATGCCCTGGAAGACGCCCACCATGCCGATGAGCAGCACCACGGAAGCAGTCATCCCCTCGATGAGGGACACACCCCGGCGGGCGTGACGGTTGCGGCGGACGGGGCGGCGGGAAGTGGAGTCCACGGCAGTACCTCCGAGGCTAGTGCTTGTCCGGGCTGAAGACCGCCATGTAGCCAGAGGGGCCAGAGATGGCGAACAGCTGCTGGTTGCGGCCCTCCAGACTGCGGAGGGCAAGGGATTGGTTGGTGCCGGAGACGAAGTCGCCCTCGCCATCCACGAAGCGCACGCTGCCATCCGGGAAGAAGCCGAGGGCGCCGGACACGAACGCGCCCGTCGTGCAGAAGCTGCACGTCCGCGCCGCGAGCTTCTCGAAGGGCGCGCCGAACAGGCCCACCTCGCCGGGCGTCAGCGTCTCGAAACGGACCTTCTTGTTGTAGTCCTCGAGGAAGTACACCGCCGACACGAGCGGCTTGCCGCCCACCTCGCTCGGCTTGCGCTCGAGCTTGAAGAGCTCGGCGGGGGAGCGCACGTAGGTGCTCGCGTGATCCTCCACCACGACGAACGCGCCCATGCCATCCGTCAGGCTCGCGCGGTTGGCCTCCGGATAGAGCACCACCCACACCGGATAGCCGCGCGACGCCGCCCGCGTCCGCGCCGACACCATCGCGCCCTGGAAATCGAAGGCCGCGTTCTGCAACGCACCCCGCCGTCCCACCGCGTCGAAGGCCACCACCGCCATCCCCGTCAGCACGCCCAGGATGGCCAGCACGAGCAGCACCTCGAGGAGCGTGAAGCCCCTCTCCCGCCCTTCGTGTCTGGTTGGATTCGCGTGGTTCGTCATTCCGGCGACTCTATAACGGAGAACAGATTACGCCCGTTTACACGGGAAGGAAACAATTCTCAGATTGCTGAAAGTTGGCAGCCCAACACCGTGCCCCTGGAGGAAGGCCGATCCACGAGGTTGGGTCCCTCCCGGGGTAAAGAATCCCTCAACGCACCGAGAAGAAGCAAACCGGCCCGCCCGGCGGCTCGCCCTCTCGGGGGCCGTTGGCCTCGGGCCCCGCCCGGAGTTGCGAGCCTGCTGGAAAAATGGCGGGAAACCGATCACAGCCAGGACGCCAAGCAAACGGTGGGCCGCCTGCCAACCCCCCGAAAGCACGACTGTCCGATGGCGATCACCGCACGCGTTGCGGCCTGGACGCTCGCAAATTTTGCGAGGTGCGCAAGACGTAGTGAGCCGAGCTCAAGCCGACAGCTCGGACAGGATTTCCATCCAGGCGGAACGGGCGCGCGCCAGCTCCCCGGCCTTGAAGCTGATGGCGGCCACCACGGGGTGCCCGCCGCCGCCGTAGCGCGAGGCGATGGCGGCCAGGTCGTGCCGCCGCTCCTGGGGCCGCCAGGGGTTGGAGCCGAGCGACACCTTGGCGCGCGAGGGGCCCTGCCCCACCCAGAGGGTGTAGCGGGCCTCGGGGTAGAGCGCATAGGCGATGAACTTGTTGAGGCTGTCCACGCCCTCGTCCGCCAGATCGAAGGAGACGACGCCGTTCTCGTAACGGGCCTTGGCGCGCACCAGCTCGATGTGCTGGCGGTGGCGCTCGAGCAGCGGCGCCAGCGGCGTGGCGATCAGCGGCGAGGCGGCGATGGCGGCCAGCGAGTCCGTCTGCATCCGCTCGATCACCTGGGGGATGAGCGCGGGATCCTTGTTGGCCTCGAGCACCGTCATGATGCGCAGCGCGGGCTCCTCCAGCGCCACGGCCATCTCCGGGTTGGGGAAGAGCGCGCCGTCGATGATCTCCGCCCAGTGCAGCAGTTCCTTCAGCGGAGAGGAGTCCCAGCCGAAACGCTCGCGCGCCACGTCCGCCAGGTACACGGTGCAGCTCTTGCGGTGCGCGTCGTGGAATTTGCGCCCGCTGGTGTCGGCGCGGAAATGGGCCTCGTCGCCGGGCTGCTGGAAGGCGGAGACGTGGTGATCGAACCACCAGGTGAGCCGCGCGTCCTGGCTGTAGCGGAAGTCGACGATGACGTTCTCGTCCCCGGTGAAGACGGCCGGATCGATGGCCGCGCCCCCCGCCTGGTGGGACAGGCCCCGGTAGCTGAAGCGGGCATCCGGACGCACGCGCTCGCGGTAGAAGCGGGTGAAGACCGCCGCGCTCGCGGCCCCGTCGAAGCAGCTGTCGTGGAAGAGAACCTGGACGTTCATGCCGGTGGCCTTACCTGACTCCCATGTCAGATGTGTACGAAAAGCCTCAACGAAACGAGTCATTCCCCCACGGAAGATTGAACGAAGTTTGGAATCCCTCCCCACGGTCCGAGGCGAGTGGTGACTGCAAGTCCCTGATTCTCCATGACAGGCAGGCGGACGAGCCCCTGGCATGCCGCATGCATATGCTACAGGGCTGATCAGTCCATCGACCCACATGTGGCAGGTGGGAGGACACCATGGCCAAGACGGCGACACGCAAGCGCGGTTCGGTCCAGCGGCAGGGACGCAGGGCGATGCCCACGCCCCGGAGGGCCACCCATCGCAAGGCGGCTCCGGCGCTGCTCACCCTGGGGGAGCTCATCGCGGCGGCCTACGACACGGCCGGCGGAGAGAGCTTCGAGGTGCTCAAGCTCGTCACCTCGCCGCAGATGACCCGGGTCCTGGGACGGCGCATCGTCCTGGAAGGCTGAGTCTCCCCTCCCCCAGCGGCCTCGTGGCCCGAGGGGAGTGGTGAGCCCACGCGGAGGCCCTCGGGGCACGTCCGTGATGGAGAGGGAAGTCCCCGGCCTCGGCATGCGGCCGACTGTACACAGGACAACGCCCGCGCCCCGTGGCCTCCGGGACGCGGGCGCCGGGCCCTGCTCGTGCGTCAGGGGACGACCGCGGCTGCCAGCGCGGGCGGTGGTCGTTGCCGAGACCGGTCCGCACCCTCAGGGCCGCCGGGGTGAGCACGGTGGGCGCGGCACTGCTCAGGGTGCCATCCGCGTTGATGCCCGCCTGGTCATATGGACCCTCCGAAACCGCCGCGTGCGTATAGGCTCGCCCCCCTGGGCTCGGGGACTGATCCGGGTCCCCACACCGCGGCGGCTGTCTCGGGCTGAACGACGGACGAACGAAGTGCCTGCGGACCTTTCCGATGATTGACACCCACTGCCATCTCGATGCGTCGCGTTTCGAGCCGGACCGGGACGAGGTGCTCGCCCGCGCCTGGGCCGCCGGACTGCACGGCATCCTCGTCCCCGGTGTAGGACCGGACAACTGGGAGCCCCTGCTCGCCATGTCCCGCGCCGAGCCACGCCTCCAGGTGGGGCTCGGCATCCACCCCCAGCTGCTCCCGGACCTCCCACCCGAGGAGGACGAAGCGCACCTCGAGCGCCTGGATGCGCTGCTCTCCCAGGGCGGCGCCATCGCCGTGGGCGAGTGTGGGCTGGATGGGCCCTCGGCCGCGGGCGCGCCCATGGAGCGGCAGGTGGCGGTGCTGCGGCGGCACCTGGAGCTCGCGCGCAAGCACCACCTGCCCGTGCTCATGCACTGCTTCCGCGCCCACCCCGCCCTCATCGAGCTCTTCAAGCAGGAGCCCCTGCCCGAGGCCGGCGTGCTCATGCACAGCTACGGCGGGGGCGCGGACCTGGCGCGCTTCTACATCCAGAAGGGCTGCCACTTCTCCTTCGCAGGCCCCGTCACCTGGGCCGAGGCGCGCAAGCCGCTGGACGCCCTGCGCGTCATCCCCCCGGAGCGGCTGATGGTGGAGACGGATGCCCCGGACCAAGCCCCCACGCCCCACCGGGGGCAGCGCTCGGAGCCCGGCTACCTGCCGCGCATCCTCGAGGGCATGGCCCGGGTGCTGGGGCAGCCGGTGGAGGAGCTTGCCCAGCGGACGACCGAGAACGCCCGCCGCCTGTTCCGGGAAGCCTTTCCCCGGCCTTAGCGGTAGGGAGGCGGTCGCGCTATAGAGGCCCTTCATGAATCCGCAGCCCACTCCCCCGGAAGCCGTCCCCGCCGCCACTGGCACCCCCGCTCCCTCGGAGCCCAAGCCCTTCAAGCTGCACCGGCGCTTCGACCGCACTGGCCGTCTGCTCGGCGACCCGGCGATGGAGCGGCTGGCGAAGTCCCGGGTGATCGTCTTCGGCCTGGGCGGCGTGGGCAGCTACGCGGCCGAGGGACTGGTGCGCAGCGGGATTGGTCACCTCACGCTGGTGGACTTCGACACCGTGTGCGTCACCAACGGCAACCGCCAGCTGCACGCCACCGCGAAGACGGTGGGCAAGCCCAAGGCCGAGCTGATGGCCCAGCGCTGCAAGGAGATCAACCCGGACGCCCAGGTGCAGGGCCTGCGCGAGTTCTACCGCGACGAGCTGGCCGATCAGCTGCTCGCCCCGGGCAGCTACGACTACGTGGTGGACGCCATCGACAACGTGAAGGCCAAGCTGCACCTGCTGCACCGCTGCGTCAGCCTGGGCATTCCGGTGGTGAGCTCCATGGGCGCCGCGGCCCGGTTGGATCCCACCGCCATCCGCGTGGAGGACCTGTGCGAGACGCACATGGATCCCTTCGCCAAGGACATCCGCAAGCTGCTCAAGCGCAAGTACGGCGTGCCCACCGAGCGGCCCACGGGCATCACCGCCGTCTACTCCATCGAGCAGCGGCGCCAGCCCCTGTCCCTGCGCTACGACGCGGATGACGGCTTCTCCTGCGTGTGCCCCAACGACAACGACTTCCACAGCTGCGAGCACCGCAACCAGATCGACGGCAGCGTGGCCTTCGTCACCTCCGTGTTCGGCATGAACGCGGCCGGTGTCGTGGTACGCCGCCTCTCGCAGAGCCGTTGATCGTCCCTGTGGCGAGGGGGGCTACCAGCTCCCCGTGCCCGGCGCCTGGCCCGACTTCCACAGGTTGATGCTCAGCGCACCATCCGGGTAGCCCCTCCAGCCCCAGGGATCGAAACCACTCGGCGGAGCGAAGCCGTACGGCTCGATGGCCATCTGCCAGCCGTTGCTGTGCTGGTTGGGTCCCGCGTACGTCGCCAGCGTCTCCAGCAGCTTGTCGGCGGTATTCGTCAGCCTCAGCACCGACAGGTGCAGGTGGTTGCCGGAGGAGCAGCCCGTCGTCCCGGCGTAGCCGATGATCTGCCCCTGGGTGACGTAGTCGCCCGCCTTCACGATGTACGAGCTGAAGTGGGCGTAGTAGCTCACGAACTGCTCGTAATAGGAGTACGGGCCCGGCGAGGGACCATTGACGGTGTGGCGGATGAACATCTCCTTCTGCACGTCACCGCCGCAGGAGGCGGGGCTCTGCCAATCGCGTGCGACCATCACGTAGCCGTCGGCCACCGCGCGGATCGGCTCGCCCGCGTTCAGCAACCAGTCGTGGCCGTCGTGGCCGTCGATGAAGTTGTAGGCCGGTGGGCTCCGGTCGCGGCCCTTCCAGTCCACCACCGTGGCCGTGGTGGAACCCGCCTGCCCGAACTGCGTCACGTCGAGCGTGTTGTACGGCCACTTGGCGAAGTCGAAGCCGGTGACGTGGGTGTAGCTCGTGGACAGGCTGAACGGTGAGTTGAAGATCGGCAGGTTCTTGGGCGCGACGGTGAAGACGCAGTTCGACTTGCCCTTCGCGGCGTTGAAGGCCCAGCCCAGGGGATCGTCACCCGTGCCGACGTAGATGTAGACGTAGTTGGGATCGCAGCGCACGACCACGTTGTTCACCCCATCGCCCGAGTAGAGCCCCTTGCGCTGGATGGTGAAGCCACTGCCCAGGGTGTCGTTGATGTAATCGCAGGGATCGCCGCCACCGGTCTTGTAGAAGGCGAAGCCCCAGCCACCGCTGGGATAGGTGACGCTGCAGTAGTTGCCGGTACCGGCCGGAGCGGTGATCGCCGAGGCGACCTGCGCGACCTGTGGCGTCTCCTTCTCCTCGGGCTGGGCATCGGGCTGGGCATCGGAGGTGCCGCAGCCCGGTGCGGCGGCGGCGAGGACGAGGGCGGCGAGGAGCCCGCGGGAGCGGTCTGTCTTCAAGAGGGTCATGAGAGGTTCTCCTTGTTGAACCGTCTCCGGGTAGAGCAATGGCCATGCCTGGGTTGGGAGGCACACCCGCGGGCCCGTTTCCGAGCACTTTCAGGGGTTTGCGAGTGGCACGGCGCGACGCCCACCCGTGCCAGCGGCTGTGCCACCTGTGCCAGCGGAAGGTCACCTGTCCGTGCCCTGCTTTGATATGCCCTGCCCGCTCGTATGAGCACAGGAGGAAGGCATGAAGTGGCACAACCCTCCCCCGCGCTGGACCGCCAGCGAGGGGCACCTCACCCTCGAGACGGGCGACCAGACGGACTTCTGGCGCGAGACCCACTACGGCTTCATCCGCGACAGCGGGCACTTCTTCCACCAGGAGGTGGAGGGCGACTTCACCGCCACCGTCCGGTTCTCGGGAGAGTACCGGGCGCTGTACGACCAGGCCGGGTTGATGGTCCGCCTGGACGAGCGCCATTGGCTCAAAGCCGGCATCGAGTACACCGATGGCGTGCAACACCTCAGCGTGGTGGTGACGCGGGAGTTCTCCGACTGGTCGGTGCTCCCGCTCACCCAGCCGCCGGACGAGGTAACGCTCCGGTTGAGCCGCCATGGGGATGCGGTGCGCGTGGAATATGCGCTCGATGGCGCGGTCTTCCGGATGCTCCGGCTCGCGTATCTTCCGCCCGGGCGTCCGGCCAGCGTCGGCCCCATGGCCTGCTCCCCTCAGCGCAGCGGCTTCGTCGCCACCTTCCGGGACTTCCAGGTCGGCCCGCCCATCCGCCGTGAATTGCATTCGCCGGAGTGATTCAGGCCACCTTCGCCGCCGCGGCCTCGCGTCCACAGGGCCGGCGGAACGCGCAGCGCGTGCACGCCGACAGGTTCTCCGTCTGCGGGAAGGCGGACTCGTCCTTCGGCGTGTTGCTGGCCGGATCCGCCAGCAGCTCGCGCATCCGCGCCACGCTCTGCGCGAAGCGCGACTTGAAGCCCTCCACCGCGTCCGCGTCCACCTGCACCTGATGCTCCACCCCGTCGTTCAGGTACACCAGCGACGCACGCACCTTCTCCATCGGCAGCCGGTAGCGCTGCGACACGTACAGCGCGTAGCCCAGCACCTGCTCGTCATACCCCTCGCGCGCCTTCCCCGTCTTCCAGTCCACCACCACCGGCGAGCCGTCCGCGTCCACGTACGCGAAGTCGGGAATCGCGAACACCTTCACCCCATCCATCGTGAAGGTGGAGAAGTCCGCCCCCGCGTCCACCTCCAGCCACTGCGCCGGCTTCAGCCCCCGCGCCAGCTCCGGCCAGCGCGAGCCGAAGAACCACGCCAGCGCCGAGCGCACCGTCTCCCAGTTCTGCTTCCACGCCTCGTCCGTGACGGGCTCGTCGTACTCGTGCTCCACCAGCCCCGAGAACGTCTTGCGGTACTTCTGCGTCCAGTACGACTTGCCCCGCGAATACCGGAAGTCGTCCTGCATCAGCTTGCGCGCCCTCGCCTCCACCTTCTCCGGCTCCACCGCGCGCCCCGCCCGGATGTCCAGCAGCGCGTCCTTGACGGCGTCGTGCACCACGCTGCCCGCCCACGCGTAGCGGTTGCCCAGCTTCTTGAGCACGTACAGCTCCCGCACCTCCTTCGGCGCCCCCGACTCCCAGCCGCCCCACGAGCGGTAGTAGTAGAGGTAGTAGGCCCTCAGGCACTCCTGGAGCTTCTCGTGACGGCTCTTGGACCAGGAGAAATCGTTCGCGAAGGAGGTGCGCCGCATGGGAGGCGCGCATCCTAGACGCGCGCTCGCTGAAGTCGAAAGAGGGACAGGCGTGCAGGCACTCCCCAGCAGGTCCTTTTCCCCCTCCCCCGAGCCGCTATGGTGCCCCGCCTCATGGCCACCAGAGACTTCCAGGGCAAGGTCGTCCTCATCACCGGCGCCTCCAGTGGCATCGGCCGCGCCGCCGCCTCCGCCTACGCCTCCCAGGGCGCCCACGTCGTGCTCGCCGCCCGCCGCGAGTCCCCACTCCAGGACGCCGCGCGCGAAGTGGAAGCACTCGGCGTGCGGGCCCTCCCCGTCCGCTGTGATGTCACCGTGGAGGAGGAGGTCACACGTCTCATGCGCGAGACGGAGGCCGCGTTCGGCGGGCTCGACATCCTCGTCAACAACGCCGGGCTCGGGCTCTACGGCCCCGTCGAGGGCTTCAGCGAGGCCCAGCTGCGCCAGGTCTTCGACATCAACTTCTTCGGCCTCGTGCGCGTCACCCGCGCCGCCCTCCCCCTGCTGCGCAAGCGCGCTCCCGGCTCCCAGGTCGTCAACGTCAGCTCCGTGCTCGGCCACCGGGGACTGCCCCTGCTCGGGGGCTACGGGGCCTCCAAGGCCGCCGTGAATCTCCTCACCGAGTCCCTGCGCGCCGAGCTCGCCGCCGAGGGCATCTCCGTGCTGCTCGTCTCCCCCGGCCTCACCGAGACGGAGTTCCGCGACGCCCGCCTCAACGCCGAGGGCTGGAAGCAGGACGCCATCCCCTTGAACGCGATGAGCTCCGCCACCGTCGCCTCCGCCATGGTGCGCGCCAGCCGCCGCAAGCGCCGGGAAACGGTCCTCACCCTCCCCGGCCGCGTCATGGTGCTCGCCAACCGGTGGATGCCCTCGCTCTTCGACCGCGTGGCCCGCCGCATCGTCAACCCCGCCAAGGCGCCGTGAGCCCTCCGCGCACATGAGCCCCCAGCGCAAGCGCAAGGCGTCCTCCCCCGCGCCCCTCGTCGAGCCCACTCGCCGCGAGTCCATCCGTGACGGATTGCTCGCGTGGTACGACCGGCAGAAGCGCGACCTCCCCTGGCGCCGCACGCGCGACCCCTACGCCATCTGGCTCAGCGAGGTCATGCTCCAGCAGACGCAGGTGGCCACCGTCATCCCCTACTGGGAGCGGTTCCTGCAGCGCTTCCCCACCGTGGAGGCGCTCGCCGCCGCGCCCCTGCCCGACGTGCTCGCCGGGTGGCGCGGGCTCGGCTACTACTCGCGCGCCCGCAACCTGCACCGCGCCGCGCAGGAGATCGTCTCCCGCTTCGGCGGCAGGCTCCCCTCCACCGCCGCCGAGCTGCTCTCCCTCCCCGGCTTCGGCCGCTACACCGCCGGGGCCGTGGCCTCCATCGCCTTCGGTGAGCCCGCTCCCCTCGTGGATGGCAACGTGGCCCGTGTGCTCTCGCGCATCTTCGAGGTCGAGGGTCCCCCCGGAGACCGCGCCCGCGAGGCCCGGCTGTGGGAGCTCGCCACCGCGCTCGTCCCCGGCGAGCGGCCCGGTGACTTCAACCAGGCCCTCATGGAGCACGGCGCCACCGTGTGCCGCCCGGAGAATCCTCTGTGTCTGCTGTGCCCCGTGCGCGAGGCGTGTCTCGCGTACAGGCATGGCCGCGTGGACGAGCTGCCTCCCGCCAAGGTGCGCGCCGTTCCCAAGCGGATGACGCTCGCGGTGGCCGTCTGGGCCCATGAGGGCCGGCTGCTGCTCGCCCGGCGCTCCGAGAAGGGCCTCTTCGGTGGGCTCTGGGAGCTGCCCGCCGCCGAGGTCGAGGACGACACGCCCGACCCCGACTCCGCCGTGAAGCTCGCCGAGGCGCTCGGCGCCGACGTCTCCGTGCGGGCCCACCTCGGCACCGTGCGCCGGCAGCTCACCCACCGCGCCCTCTCGCTCCGGCTGCTGCGCGTCACGGGACGTCAGCACCCCACCCGCGCCCCCGCCTTCCAGGAGCTGCGCTGGTGCACCCCCGACGAGGCCTCCTCGCTCGGCATGAGCACCGCCATGCACAAGGCCCTCGAGGCCGCTGTCTCCGCCGGTGCGCTTCGCGACTGAGGAGCGTCCGCTGGAGGACAGGTTCCGTTCCCCCGTGTCTCTCCGGCAACGGAGGCTCACGGGGCCAATTTCCCTCCCTCGCCCCCGTGCCGATGCTGCGGGCCGCAGTCTTCCTTTGCACCTGGAGGAGAGCCCCGCATGGCACGTACGCACTCCAAGACGTCCCACAACACTCCGGTCCAGCACATGCCGCCGGAGAACCCGGCTCGCAATGCCGCGGCCTCCCACCGCAACGGCCCCACCCATGAGCAGATCGCCCGGCGCGCTTATGAGCTCTTCATGGCTCGCGGCGGTGGCCATGGGCAGCACGAGCAGGACTGGGCCCAGGCCGAGCGCGAGCTGAAGCTCGGACGCTGAGTTTCGCGTAGACCCTCACCCCAGCCCTCTCCCAGAGGGAGAGGGGTGGGCCCTCGGGGTGGGGGCTCAGCTGACGTACGGGGGTCTCGCGGTGGACGGCTCGGCGGACAGGGCCTCCCGGAGCCTCCGCTGCGCCACCTTGAGTTGCTCGAGGACCCGCTCCGCGTCCACCACCGTGCGCATCGCCAGGCCACAGGCCGGCGTCAGCAGGACTTGTGCGCCCACCCGCTCGAAACGCTGTCCCGGGGGCAGCGCCGCCTTCAGCGACACCTCCACCGCGTCCACCAGCTCCTCCACCGCGTACGTGGACGCCAGGTCCGTGGGGATGATGCCCAGGCTCAGCGTCGCCCCCGACTCCAGGAACCGCGAGAACGCTCCCGACTCCTCCAGCACCGCGTCCAGCGACAGCCTCACGTCCAGCGACAGCACGTCCAGCCCCGCGTCCAGCAGGCTCGCCCAGTCCGTGTTGCCGCAGCAGTGCACCCCCACCAGCGCCCCCTCCCGCTGCAGCGCCACCACCAGCAGCCGCAGCTCCTGCATCGCCAGCAGGTGCCTCGGGTTGGAGCGCTCGAAGGCGTACAGCCCCGGCTCGTCCAGGAAGAACAGCGGCGTCGTCCCCGCCCGCCTCAGCGCCTTCACCATCCCCAGCGAGCGCGCCAGCACCAGCCGGAAGATGGCCTCGTCCAACCCCGGCACGTCCAGCGTCGCGAGCCCCTCGCTCGTGCGCGCCACCGAGCGCACCGTGAAGGGCCCCGCCAGCTGCGCCTTCGCGAACGCCAGCTTCCGGTTCTCCACCTCCCAGAGGAACGGCCTCCACGCCCGGCAGTTGTCCAGCGAGGGCTCGAAGCCCTCCAGCGCTCCCGAGGACAGCCCCGCCTCCAGCCGCGCCAGGAAGTCCGCCCGCCCCGCCTCCCACGCCCCCAGGTCCACCGTGCACATGCCCTCGTCGTCCCACCTCAGGCCCGGCAACCCCTCGAGCGCCTGCGGAATCATGAACTCCGCCGGCCTCCCCACCGGCAGCTGCGGCAGGAAGGGAATGTCCAGCGCGAGCGCGGCCTGCAGGCCCATCTCGAGCTGCGTGTGCGGAAGACTCCCGATGCCCGTGGTGGCACACGTGGGGAGCAGCTGGATGGCCCGGCGGATGTTCGGCGCGCTCATGCGCCCCACTCTAACTCAGGAAGCCCGCGCCACCCGCTCCCCGTTGCCCAGCGCACCCCGGCCCGGCCCCTCCAGCCACGTCTCGACCGTTGAGAGGAACCCGTCCGGAATCTCCATCATCGGCGCGTGGCCCACTCCCGGGTACTCCACATATGTCCAGTCCGGCCGCACCCGCGCCAGCTCCCGGGAGTTCGTCACCGGCACCAGCCGATCCTCCGAGCCCTGCACCAGCAGCGTGGGCACCCGGATGCTCTTCTCCATCTCCCGGAACTGCTTCTTGCGCGCCAGCAGCTTCACCAACGAGCGCGCCGCCTCCACGAAGGCGTCGTTGCTCCAGGGCATCCGCTCGTGCCGCTCGCGGGCGAAGTCCACGTGCGCCTGCACCACGCCCTCCGGGTAGCGATTCAAGTCCTGGCAGCACAGCTTGAGCATGCCCCGCGCCAGCTTCTCCGGCCCGTGCTTCGCCACGCGCCGCTTCACGAAGAACTCCCCCACGCCCGGAATCGCGTAGAGCGCGAACTGGAGCAGCACCGCCCGCTCCATCTTCGTGCCCTCCGCCCGGGGCTGCGCGGGGTTCACCAGCACCAGCCCGGACACCCGCTCGGGCCGGCGCGCCGCCTGCATCACCGAGATGGCCCCGCCCATGGAGTTGCCCATCAGCAACACCGGCGCGCCGGGGGACACCGCCTGGATGAACCGGTCCAGCAGCGCCTGGTTGGCGTGCACGCTCGCCGAGCGCCCCTCCAGCGGCGTCAGGCCGAAGCCCACCAGGTCCACCGCCACCACCCGCGCCCGCCGGGCCAGCCGCTCCCCCACCTTCATCCAGTTGAGGTGCGAGCCCCCCAGTCCATGCACCAGCACCAGCGTCGGCCCGGTGCCGCCGAAGTCCATGTAGTGAACGGGTCCGTCCAGGTCGAGCGTGCGCGTGATCATGGCCCCTTCCCTACCACGGAAGCACCAGTGGCCGCCCGGAGTCGGGTACCCTGCCGCGCCCATGCTCGAGCTCCCTCCCCTTCCCTCCTCGCTCCACGCCTGGCACGAGCGCCTCGAGGCCGCCGCCGCGCCCTGCCTCCTCTTCTCCGCCCGCGACGCGGAGGACCCGGACATGCCCGGCTGCCGCTACGGAGGACACCCGCTCGTCCCTCCGGGCACGCCGTGGCCCCGCTCGCCCCGGGGGCCGCTCGTCTTCGTGGGCCAGCTCGACTTCGCCGAGCTCGCCGCGTGCCGGGGCGACGCCCTGCCCCACCTGCCTCGCGATGGCGTCCTCGCCCTCTTCTACGACGCCCAGGAGCAACGCTGGGGGTACAACCCCAAGGACAGCGAGTACTGGAAGCTCGTCTGGACGCCCCACCGCGACGAGGCCGTGCCCCTCGCGCCCCCGAAGGAGCTGGAGGACGCGGGCCTCGCCTTCGATCTGCCGCTGCGGCTGGAGCCCCGGCTCGGCGTCTGCCTGCCGGACCCGAGGGACCGCCGCGCCCCCCTGCCCGCGGACGCGTGGGGCCAGGCGCAGGCGGACGACTACGCCGTGCTGCGCGAGCGGCTCACCGGCGGCGAGCACGCCCACCAGGTGGAAGGCCATCCCTGGTGGATACAAAACGACGCCCGCCTGGAGGCCCAGCTCGTCACCCACGGGCTGTATTGCGGCGGCTCGCGCGGCTACGACTCCCCCGAGGCGCGCCGGCTCGAGCCCGGTGCCTCCTCCTGGCGCCTGCTGTGGCAGATCGGCTCGGACGACCAGACCGGCTTCACCTGGGGGGACGCGGGCAACCTCTACCTCCTCATCCGCGAGCAGGATTTACGCGCCTGCCGGTTCGACCGGGCCTGGCTGGGCCTGCAATGCAGGTAGGGTCCGGCCGCCCGGACCGGGGCTCAGGCGCCGCGCTCCCTGGACTTGCGCTGGTCGAGCATCAGCATCGCGGCCAGCTCGAAGAGGGTGTCGATGCGGTCCACGCGGTACAGCTCCTTGGCGATCCAGCACTTCACCTTGGTGTCGGGCCGGGCGAAGGGCCGGTAGTTCTGCAGCATCCACGCGAAGGCCCGGTCCAGTGCCAGGGGGATGCCTTGGTGGCTGAAGCCCTGGCGCTCCAGGTAGGCGAGCATCAACACCGCGTAGGCCGTCTCCGTCAGGTTGGAGGGGCCATTGGTGCCCCAGCCGCCGTCGCGGTTCTGGCAGACGAGCACGGCCTCGACGGCCTCGCGCAGCGCCTCCACGTGCGGCGAGCCGATGAGGGCGATGGCCGCGTGGCCCGTCGTGTACAGCCAGGAGCGGTTCCACTTGTCCACCGTCCAGCGCCCATCCGCGTCCTGGCGGTCGAGCAGGAAGCGCTGGAAGGGCGCCACGTCCTGGCCCATCACCCTCAGGGCGTGGATGCAGCGGGCCGTCACCGTCGGCGAGGGGTGCAGCTCCCCGGCGTAGGCGACGAAGTGGTTGTCGTTCTGGAAGCGGTAGAGGACCGACAGGTCCACCGGATAGCCGAACTCGTGCAGGAGCATCACGGCCGCCGCCGTGTCATCCCCGTCCTGCAGGAAATGGTCGCTCATGGCGATGCCCTTGGGGCCCAGCGCCGTGGCCAGCTCCTGGACGATGGGCATCACCACGCCCTCCAGGCGCGGATCCTTCAGCACGCCGGCGATCTGCAGGGCGTAGAGCGAGAAGAGCTGCTCGTAGCGATCGAACGGGTAGATGGTCGAGGTGACGCCGGGAATGCCCATCTCGCACGCGCGCTCGGCGTTGGCCAGGTACCCGCGGGCGCGCTGCGCGGTCTCCTCCAGCTCCGGCCGGCCCGAGGCGGCCTTCACCCACGCCGCCGTCGCCGCCGGGCTGTGGCTGAGGCCTCCCGAGCCGTCGATGAGCCAGGGCTCGGGCTCGGTGCCGGTGATCTCCCAGACATGGTTCCAGGGCATGCCCTGCACCTTCGGCAGCTTCGCGACGGACTGGCGCTTGCGCTCGCCGAATTCGAGCAACTTGCCATAGGGCCTGCGGGGGATGTGCATCTCCCCGGCCGCGTCGAGCTGGTTCAACAGGCTGGGCAGGACGATCTCCCCCCCCACGGGCAGATCATCCCTGGCCATGCTGGCCCACAGCGCCGCCTGCTTGCGCAGGAAGGACACGCCCTCCTGGATGGCGGCGCGGGTTCCCTGGCGGCGCCCGTACTCCCGCAGCGCGAGGACGGCGGCCAGCGTGGGGATGTCCCGGTGCAGCGGCATGGCCGGGTCTCCCCACCCCCCATCCGGGTGCTGCTGGGACAGCAGCCACTCCACCGCCGGCCAGCCCCCCTCCGCCGGAGGCAACGTCAGGAGCACTTGCGCCGTGTCGTAGACGGAAGGGCTCATCAGTCCACCCTTCGAGCCCAGGGCGGACACCAGCGAGTGCAGCTCCGCCAACAAGACGTCCTGGATGCGTTTCATCAGTCCTCTTCGGAAGAGCGGGACTCGGGATGGTGGAACTCGCGCTGCATGTAGAACATCCGGCTGAAGTGGCCCGTGGCCACCAGCGTCTTCCCCCAGGGACGCAGCGGCTCGGGGAGCCGTCCGGCGACGTCCGCGAGCGACGCGAGGTGCTCGCCGGAGCGCTTCACCGCCTCGCGCTCGGCCTCCGCCTCGGACAGGCCCGCCGCGCACAGCAGGGTGAGGCTGTTGACCTTCCCCTCGGCGCGCTCGCGCTCCAGGCTGCGCACGTCATTCATCCACCGGCCCAGCAGCGCCATGTCCGACAGGGCCTGCTCCACGAGCGGCTCGCGCAGCGGATCCGCCGCGAAGTCCGGCCCGAGCACCACGAGCGCCGCGCTGTGGTACATGGGCGCGCCGCACGTCCACCGCGACACGTCCAGGTAGTGCTCCAGCGTGGGCAGCGTGCCGTCGTGCTGGTAGCGGCGCTTGTCGTGCAGCTCCGTCAGGTGGCCGGAGCACATGCGCCGGAAGTGCTCCTGCCAGAGCGCCAGGAAGCGCCGCGCCCCCGGGGCCGCGTGCAGCTGCCTCGCCACGTCCTGGACCGCGCCGCCCACGAGGCTCGCCTCGTCCGTCCCCGTCCACTCCTGCGAGTCCGGAGCGCGCGCCGTCTCCACGTAGCGCTCGAGCACGCGGTGCATCTCCGCGTCCTCCAGCGAGCCGATCTCCCCGTCCGCGATGTCGTCCACGGCGAACACCAGCAGGCCCGCCTTGGCGATGAGCAGGTGCTGCTCGAGGGGCACGTCCGGGTGGCCCGCCACACTCCCCAACGTGGCGGGTTTGAGCCGCGAGGCGAGGATGGCCGGGAAGCGCTCCCGCCAGGCCATCAGCGAGGGCACCAGCTCCTTCACCCGCGCCTGGATGCGCTCCAGGTGCTCCTTCGGAACGGCCGGGGATTGAGCCTCCGCGTACTGGTTCTTCAGCTCCCGAACGACTCCGAAATGACGGCCTTCCGGACTGCGTGTGCTCATGGGCCTCCAGGATGAGGCAAGCCGCCCCACCGCGCCACCAGTGGGGATGGACTTCTACATGGCGTCAACCCTCTCACGACACTGAGAAGTAGTGTGCCTGGGGGTGGTGGAAGACGAGGGCGGAGACGCTGGCCTCGGGCTCCATCATGCAGCCGTCGGTGAGCTGGACGCCGATGTCCTCGGGGCGCAGGGCCTGGAAGAGGAGCGTCTGGTCCTCGAGGCGGGGGCAGGCGGGGTAGCCGAAGGAGTAGCGCTTGCCCTGGTACTCGGCGCGGAAGCGCTCGAGCATCGTCATGTCCGGCTTGTCCGGGAAGCCCCACATGCTGCGCAGCTGGGTGTGGAGCATCTCGGCGTAGGCCTCGGCCGTCTCCAGCGCGAGCGCCTGCACGGCGTGCATCTTCAGGAACTCGCCCTTGGCCTTGTACTCCTCGCTCAGCTCGCGGATGCCCTGGCCGGCCGTCACGACGAACATGGCCAGGTTGTCGCGCGGCTCGCCGTTCACCAGCGGCTGGACGAAGTCGGCCAGGCACAGCCCGTCCGGCTTGTCCTGGCGCGGCAGCTCGAAGACGACGCTGGGCTGGCCCGTCTCGCCGTCGAAGAGGTGGAGGCGGTTGCCCTCGCCACCCGCCTTGAAGAAGCGGAACACGGCCTTGGCCTGCATGCGCCCGCCGCGCAGCGAGCCCTTGATGAGCTCCACCTGCTCCTTGAGCGCGAGCGCCTTGCGGCCCTCCTCCGTCTTCGCCAGCTCCGCCTCGGCGGGGGTGCCCAGCGCGCGCGAGGCCGTGCGCAGGCCCAGGTGACGCCCGTAGAGCATCACCGGGTTGATGAAGCGCCAGAGGGTGTCCAGCGGGGTGTTGGTCAACACGTGCCGCACGTAGTCCGGCGCGGGCGGCACCTGCTCCAGGATGGAGACCTCCTTGCTGCGCGCCGTCACCACCGGAGCGCTGGCCTTGGGCCGGTCCTGGTCCTGCCGCGCGAGCTTCGTGCGGCGCTCGGCCAGCTCGCCCTTGAGCTTCTCGTGGGCCTTGGGATCGACGATCTGCTTGGCCAGCTCCAGGCCGCTCATGGCGTCCTGCGCGTACGCCACCGTGCCGCCCCCGTAGGCCGGCGCGATGTTGCGGTCCACGAAGTTGCGGCTCAGCGCGGCACCGCCCACGAGGATGGGCACGTCCACGCCCTGGCGCTTGAGATCCTCCGCCGTGGCCACCATCTGGTGCGCGCTCTTCACCAGCAGGCCGCTCAGGCCGAGGATGTCCGGGGAGTGCTCGCGCACCGCCTGCACCAGCTGCTCGGGCGGCACCTTGATGCCCAGGTTCACCACCTGGAAGCCGTTGTTGGCGAGGATGATCTCCACCAGGTTCTTGCCGATGTCGTGCACGTCGCCCTTCACCGTGGCCAGGACGATCTTCCCGCGGCTGGCCGCCTGGGCCTTGCTCATCCTCGGCTCCAGGTAGCTCACCGCCGCCTTCATCGACTCGGCGCTCTGAAGCACCTCGGCCACGATCAGCTCGTTGGCGCCGAAGAGCCGGCCCACCTCGTCCATGCCCTTCATCAGCGGGCCGTTGATGATCTCCAGCGGGGCGTACTTCTCCAGCGCCAGCTCCAGGTCCGCCTGGAGGCCGTCACGGCTGCCCTCGATGATGTAGCGCTGCAGCCGCTCCTCCAGCGGCAGCGTGCTCACGTCCGCCTTCTTCGGCTTGCGCTCGCGGAAGTGCGCGGCGAAGGGCGTCACCGGGTCTCCACCCCGGTTGTAGAGCAGGTCCTCGGACAGCTGGCGCTCCTCGGCGGGCAGCGACGGGTAGCGCTCGAGCTTCTCCGAGTTGACGAGCGCCATGTCCAGGCCCGCCTGGACGCAGTGGTAGAGGAACACCGAGTTGAGCACCTCGCGGCCGGCGGTGGGCAGGCCGAAGGACACGTTGGAGATGCCCAGCACCGTCTTGCACTGGGGGAAGCGCTGCTTGATGAGACGCACGCCCTCGATGGTCTCCACCGCGCTGCCCGTGTACTGCGCGTCGCCCGAGGCGCACGGGAAGACGAGCGGATCGAAGTACAGGTCCTCCGCCTTCATGCCGTACTTGCCGGTGAGCAGCGCGAAGGAGCGCTCGGCCACCTCCAGCTTGCGCTGGCGCGTGACGGCCATGCCCTGCTCGTCGATGCAGCCCACCACCAGCGCCGCGCCGAACTCGCGCGCCAGCGGCACCACCTTCTCGAAGCGCTCCTCCCCGTCCTCCAGGTTGACGGAGTTGATGATGGCCTTGCCCTGCGAGTACGTGAGCGCCATGGCGAGCACGCGCTCGTCCGTGGAGTCGATCATCAGGGGCACGCGCACCTTCTTGACGACCACCTCCAGGAAGCGGCGCATGTCCTCGAGCTCGTCCCGGTCCGGGTTGGCCAGGCAGATGTCGATGACCTGCGCGCCCCGCTTCACCTGGGCCCGGGCGATCTCCGAGGCGTCCTCGAGCTGCCCCGCGACGATGAGCTCCTTGAACTTCTTGCTGCCGATGACGTTGGTGCGCTCGCCGACGATGACGGGGCGCTCCTCGTCACGGACCTCCAGGAAGTCCACGCCGGACAGCGTGGAGCGCGGGGGCGGGAGCTGACGGCGGGGCGTGAGGCCCTTCACCGCCTGGGCGATGGCGCTCACGTGGCCGGTGTGCGTGCCACAACAGCCCCCCACCACGTTGAGCCAGCCCTGCTCACAGAAGCGGCGCAGCGAGCGCGCCAGCATCTCGGGGGACTCGAGGTAGTGCCCGTTCTCGTCCGGCAGGCCGGCGTTGGGCACGCACGACACGGGAAAGGGGCTCAGGGCGGCCAGCGAGCGGATGTGGTCCGTCATGAACTCGGGGCCGGTGGCGCAGTTGAGGCCCAGGTAGAGCAGCTCCACGTGCTCCAGCGAGGCCGCGAGCGCCTCCACGGACTGGCCCGCGAGCATGGTGCCCATGGGCTCGATGGTGCCGGACACCGCCACCGGCACCTTCCACCCCAGCTTGCGGAAGGCCCGCTCGCACCCGAGCAGCGCCGCCTTCACGTTGCGCGTGTCCTGGCACGTTTCGATCAGCAGGTAGTCCGAGCCGCCCAGCGCGAGCCCCTCCGCCTGCAGGGCGAAGTTGTCCACCAGCTCCTCGAAGGTGATGCCACCCGTCACGCTGATGGCCTTGGTGGTGGGGCCGATGGAGCCCGCCACCCAGCGCATCCGCCCGTCCTTCGCCTCGGCGGCCTCGGCGGCCTGGAGCGCCAGCTTCGAGGCGGCGATGTTGATCTCCATCGCCTTGTGCGACAGGCCGAACTCGCCCAGCACCAGCGGCGTGCCGCCGAAGCTGTCCGTCTCCGTCACGTCCGCGCCCGAGGCGAAGTAGGCGGCGTGGATGCCCTGGATGACGTCCGGCCGGGTGAGGACGAGGTACTCGTTGCAGCCCTCGTACTCGGCGCCGCCGAAGTCCGCGGCCTTGAGGTTCTGGGCCTGCAGCTGCGTGCCCATGGCGCCATCCAGCACCAGCACGCGCTCGCGCATCGCGGCCCGCAGGGCCTCCACGCGTCGGCCGTGCTGCCCCGGAGGAGGAGGAAGGGGGGCGGGAAGATGGCTGCTCATGACTGTTTGACTCCGGTGAGGAGGAAGACGCGGAAGGGGCTCGCCCCCTCGCGTGCATGCGTTTCGCGCGTGAGGGCGCCAAAGCCCACCTCGCGCAGGGAAGCCTCGAGCGTCTCCGGCGCGAAGCCGAGGTGCCGGTGGCCCAACCGATCCAGCACCCACCGCTCGTCGTGGGGCATCAACTCCAACAGCACCAGCTTGCCCCCGGGCTTGAGGATACGGGCGGCCTCCGACAACACCGCCGGGGGGGACTCCATGTGGTGGAGGCTCTGGGAGATGACCACCAGGTCGCGCTGGCCCGGGGGCAGCGACAGCCGGTGCAGGTCCTCGCGCAGGAAGGTGATGTTGGTGCGGCCCTCGCGGGCGGCGCGCTCGCGGGCCTGCGTCAGCGCGGCCTCGCTCTGGTCGATGGCCCACACCCGCGAGGCCCACCGGGCGATGGCCACCGACAGCACCCCCGTGCCACACCCGAAGTCCGCCACGTCCAGCGCCGGCAGCAGCGAGGCCAGCGCCCCCGCCCACAGGAACCAGGACTGCCCCGGCTCCAGCAGCCGCTCGTTGAGGGCCTGCCGGTCCTCGCGCTGGCGCAGCAGGTCCTCCAGCCGGGCCAGGTCCCCTTCTTCGTCCGCGGCCTCGCGGGCCAGGCGGATGAGGGGCCAGCGCGCGTCCTGGGGCTCCAGCGCGAGCGAGTAGTAGGTGAAGCCCGCCTGCCGCTCCTCGCGGATGAGGCCGAGCCCCTTGAGCTTGCCCAGGTGGTGCGACACCGAGGACTGCGCCACCCCCACCAGGGACACCAGCTCCGACACGTTCAGCGGCGCCCGCGCCGTCAGCCGCAGGATGCGCAAGCGTGTCGGGTCACCCAGGGCCCGGAAGGATTGGGACAGCTCTTCCATATCGGCGAATCAACATACGTCGATGTGACGCGGAAGGCCAGGGAAGTTCGCGAGGGCGACGCGTCGCGTTGCCATGTGGGGAAGCGTCGTCTAGAGACAAACCCCTATGCCCGCCCCCACCCTGAACCAGCTCCTCGAAGGCAAACGTTTCGGACTCGTCCTCTCCGCCGGGTACTTCGGCTTCTATGGACACGCCGGCTTCCTCAAGGGGCTGGCGGCCACGGGGTTGAAGCCCGCGGCGTACGCCGGGACGAGCGCCGGGGGCCTGGTGGCCGCCTACGCCGCCGCCGGGGCGAGCGTGCAGACGATTGAGGAGCTGGTCCTCAAGCAGACGCGGCAGGCGTTCTGGGATCCGGATCCGATTGGAGCGGTGCTCAACGGGTTTCCGAGCGAGGGCCACGGAGCCACGGGCCTGCTCAAGGGCGAGCGCTTCCGCCGGCTGCTGGAGGACACACTGCCGGTGCACGGCTTCGAGGAGCTGCCGCACCCGCTGCTGCTGGTGAGCGCGAACCTGACGCAGGGGACGCACGAGGTGTTCACCTCGGGCGAGCTGGCGCCGCGGGTGCACGCGACGTGCGCCTACCCGGGCCTGTTCCGCGCGGTGCGGCTGGGGAGGGACCTGTACTGGGACGGAGGCCTGGTGGACAAGGCGCCCGCGCTGGCGATGCGGGAGAGCAGCTTCGGGAAGGACCTGGACGCCATCCTCGTGCACTACCTGCCGAGCCGCACGCGCAAGATGCTGGGAGGCCCCATGGCGTACGCGCAGGGCATCGCGGCGGGCTCGGCGGCGCTGAGGCAGGACCACTTCCGGCTGCAGCTGTCGTTGCTGAAGGAGCGCAACGTGCCCGTCTACGTGGTGGTGTCCAACCTGCCGCCGGTGTCGCCGTCGCGGATGGAGCGCGGCTTCGATGCCCTGCACCAGGCGAAGCTCAGCGCCGAGCGCGCCATCGCCCGGCCGCCCGTGCCCTTCGAGCACGCCTGACGCACGCGGAGCTCAGCGCCCGTAGCGGCGGTGGTCCACCATGAGGCAGCGGTCCTGCACCACCTGGATGCCGGCCCGGGCCAGCTTCTCGGCCGCCGCGTCGTTGCGGATGCCGGACTGGAACCAGACGGCCCTGGGCTTCTTGGCGAGGATGTCGTCCACGTGCTGGTCGATGTCCTGGGGCCGCCGGAACACGTCCACCAGGTCGAGCTCGCCCGGGATGTCCACCAGCCGCCGGAACACCGGCTTGCCGAGGATGTGCGTCACGTCCGGGTAGTAGACGGGCACCGGCACCACCTCCACGCCCGCGCCCGCCAGGTACTGCGGCACGTAGAAGGCCGGCTGGCCCTGCTGCTGCTCCGTCTTGATGCCCAGCACCGCCACGCGCTTGCTGGCCTGCACCACCGCGCGAATGCCCGCCTCGTCCTCGATGAGGTTCTGCTCGTAGCTCATCTCCGCTCCTCCTCGGGCGCCTGCGGCGACTCCAGCTGCGACTTCGCCGCCCACGTCCAGGTCTCTCCGTCCAACGTCGCCCGCAAGGTGAGCCCGCGCCGTATCGGGAGGAAACGGCCTCTTCCGAGCAACTGTTCTCCCTCGCACTGAACCCCCGGCGTCAGCTCCGGGTTCCCCGCCTGGCTCAACGCCTCGAGCACCTGGGGGGAGGCGTCCGCTCCGGGAGCCTCCAGGCAGCGCAGGGAGAACAGCATCGCCTCGCCGTGCCCGGTGGGCACCGTCCCGCTGAAGGTGCGCTCCAGGAGGTACGTCACCTCGCGCCCGCCCAGGGGCACCGTGCCCACCACGTAGGAGCGTGCACCCGGCTCCCAGGCGCGTCCGTAGAGGCCGCCGTACTTCACGTCCCACTCGGCCCGGGTTCGGTTCTCCAGGGCCTCCGGGGCGAAGAAGCCCTCCAGCGGAGAGATGTCCTGCCCCGCCGGGGCCACCGCCGCGAGCGCCGCCAGCGCGGCCTCGGGCTCCACCAGACTCACGAAGGTTCCGTCCCCCGCGAGCCGCACGCGCAGGGGGAAGCGCGTGAGGACGTCATCCACCAACGTCTCCACCGGGGTGCCGTCTCGCGTGTAGCGCGCCTGCGTCACCCGCTGCGTGAGGAGCCAGCCGCCCTGCTCCGGGGTGAAGCGCGTCACGGTGGTCAGCTCCGCCTCCTGCGTGCTCAGGGCGCCGCTCCGTCCCACGGTGCTCTTCAAGGACTCGGTGAGGACCGTGTCAGCCGGAGGGCGGAACTCGAGCCGCGGGGAAGGCGGCGCACCCGTCTTGGGCACCAGCGAGGGAACGTTGCGGCTGCAGGCGCTGGCCAGGGCCACGAGGAGCAGCAGGACGCTCGAACGGAGAAGGCGCATGACGGCCACGCACGCTGGCAGAAAGCACCCGGGCTCGCGAGCGGTTCGTTTTACGGCGCGCGGGTGTCCAGTTCCCGTCGCGTGGGGATACGGATCAACCAGCGCATCTTCCGGCGACGATTGTAGCCCACGGAGTAAAGCTCGTTCCCAATGGAAACCACTGCTGGAGGCGGAGGCTCGGGTTGAGTCGCCAACCAGTTGTCCGCCTCCTCGCGGGTTGTGAAGGACTCGAGAGGCGGTGAGGTCCTGGCGGAGCGAAGACTCTCCAGGTACTCCTCGAAGCCATACTCCTCGCCCACGCGCATCACGAAGTCGAAGGAGATCTTGGCGGTCCTGATGGCCTCGAGATCCTCGGGTGAGGACATCCGCTTCTCCATCTGATGGAGGTCGTAGCAGGTTCTCTCGTAGAGCTTGAAGAGGCTGAACTTCGCGCCAGGGCTCGGTTTGGGTGGCTCCGGTGCGTTCTCGACTTCTTGCTCGGCCTCTTCCCCAGCCTCATCCACCTGCGTCACTTCCTCTGGGTGCGGAAGGAGGAGCAACTTCCGGTGGTGGAGAGCGCGTGCGTCAACGACGGTATAGAAGTCGTTCGCTGCCCTGACGAGGGCGCCGTGAGGCGGGGCAGGATGATTCAGCAGCCAGGTTTCCGCTGCCTCCTGGGTGGTGAACGACAGGAGGGGCGTCACGGGGGCGGTGTCGAAGCTCTCCACGAACGCCGCGAATTCACCTGTCTCGCCCCTGCCCTGGATGAAATACAGCGTGGTCCTGCACGCCTCGAGGGCGTCGACCTGGTCCGAGGTAGCGGCATGCCGTTCCACCTCGTGGAGCCGTGCCAGGGTCATCGTGATGAGATCGGTGACGCCCGTGACCGGGACCCGTTGGAACGCCATGACCTCATGAGTACTCCAAACCGAGGCAACGGCGGAAGTGGGTTTCTTCTTGCCCCCAGGAAAGCGCCTCCCCTACCCTGCGCGCCTGCCCTGTGAGTGCTCGCGTGCGCCCTGGTTCCTGGCTCCTCCTCGTCCTGTCGATCCTGCTCTCCGTCCCGGCCGCCGCACAGGTCCGGTTGAACTCGCCGTGGATCCGCCGGCGAATGCTCGTGCTCCCCCTCCATCCCGGGCAGGTGCCGCCGCTGGAGCTCCAGGTGCGCACGGGGGTGGCCTCGCTCCTCCTGTTCGAAGCACCCCTGAAGCCCGGAGCCGTGGCGCTCCCCGAGGAAGAGAAACGCCTCCAGTTCGTACCGATGGACGACGGCTCGCTGATCATCGTCCCCATCACGGACCTGCCCGAGGGGACGCAGGTGCCCCTCTCCGTGGAGACCGGGCCTGGAACCGAGCCGCTCCGTTTCGTGCTCGTCACACGGCCAGACTCGGTGGATCTCCAGGTGCGCGTGGTGAAGGGCGAGCCCTCCGCCGATGAGGCCGCCGTGTCGGCGCTGGCCAGGAGCCTCCTGTCCACCTCCGACGGCCGCGCCACGCTCGCCGTCCCCCAGCGCACGGTGGACCTCGAGACACGCGCCTCGCGGGGAGAGGCCGAGTCCGTGCTCTGGATGGAGCGGCGCTTCTTCGCCACGGTGGCCCTGCGCAGCCGCAAGAAGGGCGCCTCCCCGTGGAGCCTGGTCCAGGCGCGCCTGCGGGCGACGCTCGTGGACGGCGTCCTCCTGGAGTGGCCCGCCCACCTGCTCTCGGGAGAGGCGGGGCCGATACGTCAGCGCCACATCCTGACGGGTGTCCTCCCGGAGGGAGCCTCGCGGCTGGAACTGGCGCTGGACGGAGAGGACTCGCCTGGGACCTTCCAACCCCTTCCCCTCGAAGAAGCGCGGACGCCCCCATGAGCCCGCCACTGCATCCCCACCAGCTTCGCCCGGGGCACCACCTCCGGGACTTCCTCATCGTGCGCCGGTTGGGCGTCGGGGGGTTCTCCTTCGTCTTCCTGGTGGAGCGCGGGGGACGCCGCTGTTCATTGAAGATGGCGGCCCGGCCCGCCTCGAAGGAGGACGAGGATCGGGTCGACGACTGGATGCGCCGTGAGGTGGCCTCCCTGGAGCACCTGGAGCATCCCCACCTGTTGCCGGTGCTCGAGCGGGGCCGGTGGCCCGACCCGGAGGAGGGCTACGCCTATTTCGTCACTCCCCATGTCTCCGGACGCACCTTCCACGACTGGCGCTGGCGCGAGCGCGCCCCGCTGTATCGCGCCGTGGGCGAGCTGTGCGGGCTGTTGAAGACGCTCGAGGTGCTGCACGCACGCGGCATCTGCCACCGGGACGTGAAGGCGGAGAACCTGCTGGTGCGAGAGGGAGATGACGCCCTCTTCCTCATCGACTTCGGGACGGTCCACCTGCCGTGTGCGAGCGCGCTGACGGACGGGCTCGCGCCGGGGACGCTCCATTGTCAGCCCCCCGAGGCCGTCCTCTTCCTGGCGTCCCTGCTCTCGGCGGACGCGCCCCGGGACGCGCGGCTGGAGGCCCGTCCCACGGCGGACCTCTATGCCGTGGGCGTGTTGTTGTACGAAACCCTCACCAACTGCCGCCCCTTCAGCACCCGGGTGCCCTTGGAGCAATTGCTGGCGGCCATTGCCTCCACGCCGCCCCTGGAGCCCGGGTTGCTCGCGCCCGGTGCCCCCGCGTCATTGTGCGGACTGACCCTGCGCCTGCTGGCGAAGGACCCTACCCAGCGTCCTCCGAGCGCCCGGGCCGTCCGCGAGGAGTTGGAGCGGCTGCTCGGGGAAGAGGGACACACCGCGCCCTGGCGGACTCCGGCGCAGCGCCCCTCCGAGTGCGCGCGGGTACGGGAGCTGTTCCCGGGGGTAGACCTGCTGGAGGAGCCACGGGAGGAACTCGCGGAACCAGAGCCCTCCGGCCCTCCCCGGGAGAACGCTCCACCTGCTCGCACGGGGAGGAGGGGCAAGCGGCTGCGGCGTCTGGCCGCGCTGGCCCTCGGGATGGGAGTGCTCGGGATAGGGTGGATGCAGCTCCGCACGGAGCCCACCGCACCGGTCACTCCGGCGCATTCCGAGAAAGGAACACCGCCCATGCCGCCTCTCGCCACCGAAGCACCCGATACCTCCTCCATGCCGCCTCAGACGGGCTCGCACAGGTGCGCGCTGCTCACCAGCATTCTGGGAGCGGTCACCGCGCAACTGATCGGGTGCGCCACCACTCCCGTGCGGCCCGACCCCATCGGCTACCTCGCGAGCTGCGCCCCCGAGGCTCGTGCCACCCCTGTGAAGCTGGGCATCAAGCCCGACGAGCAGGGCTCCTTCATCGATCCGGAATCAGGCACTCCCGTGTCGGATGAATCCATCGAGGATGGAGGCGCCCTCAACCTCAAACCGGGTCCCATCAGTGCGTCCATGTTCGTGGAGATGAACGGCCAGGAGCTGTACCTGAAGATCACCGGCGAGGCGGTGACGATGCCCCACCGCGTCTACATCCAGTTCGACCGTCTCTACCTGTCGGACGGCACCACGTATCCCATCTGTGGCGTGGCCGTGGATGGCAAGCACCAGTACGGAATCCCCACGTACGCGAAGCTGCCCATGCATGGCGCCAAGGTGGACCCGGCGCGGGTGGACAAGAGCCCGGGCAGTGTGGTGCTCAATGATCCGCGCTTCGAGACGGTGTTGCAGGGACCCGAGGGCTACTACATGCCCCGCGTCAGCATGGCTCCGCCGGACTGGCGCTGAGCGGCTGGGCCCATGCCGAGGCAGCGGCGCTCCGCGCGCCGCGTGTCTCCGGAAGGGACACATGAATCCGAGAGCTGCTCACTTGCCGAAGTCGGGTATACAAAACCCGGGTTCGCTCTCGGAGAATCCGACACACTTGTCCCTCGGCCCACAGGAGCCCGGTGCGTCCGAGCATTGTCGCAGGCAGCGGCCTCTCATGCACGAAGAGCCATTGGGGCACGGTTGCGACTGGGAATCGCAGGCAAGCAGGCACTGCATCCGCACCTCATTTCGTGACGCTCGAGCCGAGATTTCGCATTGTTGACCTACCGGGCAGGGCTCGAGCTGACAATCTGGCCCATGCACCCGTGCGCAAATCGATACGCCGTGCTCCAATGCCACGCACCGCTGCCCCTCGGGGCAGGAGCGCCCCTCACACGTCGGCAGACATACGGAGCCCTTCGCATCCGCGGCATGACAGTATTGGCCCTCCGGACAACTCCGAGGCTCCTGAAGCTGGCAGGGACGGCGGCACTTCCTGTGGGTACACACCAGTCCTGGCGCGCACGCCATGCTCCGGGAGATGGGCAATTCCATGCACAACTTCCCCTCCGCCTCCTCACCGGGAGCACCACAAAGGCGCACCACGCGGTCACCCGCTGCGATGGAGTAGCAGGAAAGGCCCTGGCTGCAGTCCGCGTCTGTCGCGCAGGTGCTCGCCACACAGGCATGTTTCAGCATGAGCTGGCCGCGCAGGCAGACGAGCGGAGCGTCGCAGTCCTCATTCTTTTCGCAGGACCGCTCAAAGGTGAGCAACCGTCTTGTCTCGTCTGGAGGGAGCATGGGGACGAGTCTGCTCCCCTGCTTGTGCGCGACAGCGGCCCCATCCGAGCCGACCAGCAACAGCCTGTTCAAAACCCACATCAACGGGACCAGCAGCAGAAGGCCCGACCCAACGGCAAGCCACGCCCGCCACTTCACTTCCAGCCTCTCTTCTCCATCTCCTGCCTGCAGGCCTCCATGCAGTCATCGTAGTCGTCAGGCCCACACACGACATCGACGGCCGCAGGGCGGCAACGGTCACGGACCAGTCCGTTGAGCTGGTCCTTGAGGAGGGCTTGATGAAGGACTCCCGCATCTCCCCCCACCGGGCACCCTGTCTCCAGCGCCACCAACAATCCCCATGCCAACAGGTACGCGCGATTCATCGGACCACTCCCGGCCAAACCCCTTGGAGCCGTGAAGCATAGAGGCCGCAAGCCAGACGAGTCCACCCCAATGGTCAGACCGAGCACGTGTGAGCAGCCCCACTCCAATCGGGCGCCGGGCACCTCATGGCTCGACGTCGAAGATACACACGCCTGGGGCGCGCTCCGAGAATCCCGCGCACACCTCCATTGGACCGCACGAGCCAGGTGCATCCGAGGTGCAGCGCTGGCGGCACCTGCCCCCGATACACGACAAGCCCTCGGGGCATGAAGGTCCCTGCTTGTCACAAGGAAGCGCGCACTTCATCCATACCTGCCCCTGCGCCTTCCCGGCCGAGACGTCGCATACCTGATCCGCTGGACAGGGATTGAGCTGGCAATCCGTTCCATGCACCCGCGCGCACACTGAAACGCCATGGTTCAGCGCCACGCATCGTTCACCCCCGGCACAGGTCCGTCCCTCACAGGCCGGCAGACACACGGGGCCCTTCACATCCGCGGCACGGCAGAAATAGCCAGCGGGACAGCCCTGGGGCGCCTGCGGCGGACAGGGGCGGCGGCATCTCATCTGGGTACACACCAGACCCGGAGCGCACGCCCAGCTCCGCTCACGAGGGAGCTCCGTGCAGAACTCCCCCTCCGCGACTTCACCTGGCGCGCCACACATGCGCACCACGCGCTCGCCCACTGCGACGGAATAGCAGGAAAGGCCGCTGCCACAGTCCGCATCCGTTGCACAGGTGCTCGCCACGCAGGCCATCTTCCACTTCAACTGGCGAAGGCAGACGAGCGGAGCCTCGCAATCCTCATTCCCCGCACAAGACCTCGCGAAGGTGAGTAATCGGCTCGTCTCGTCCGGCGGAAGCATGGGGACGAGTCTGATCGCCTCATCTCTCGCAACGGGCACCTTCAGCTCACCGACCAGCAACCTGCTCGAGACCCAGATCAGTGGGAGCGGGAGCAGAAACGCCAGCAGGACAGCAAGCCGGGCGCGCCACTTCATTTCCGGTCCCTC
This sequence comes from Archangium sp., assembly GCF_057119385.1. Lineage (NCBI taxonomy): Bacteria > Pseudomonadati > Myxococcota > Myxococcia > Myxococcales > Archangiaceae > Archangium > Archangium sp. The sequence goes on from NZ_DBNGVP010000111.1 coordinate 53,692, forward strand.
TTGTTCATCTTATCGATGCATGCCGCCATGCAGTCATTGTATAACTCGTCCCCACACCGCTCCTGGATGTCCGCGGGTTGGCAACCGTCATGAGACAGTTCATTGGCGAGGTCCATGAGCATGGCCCGACGCAGCACTCCCGCCTCACCGCCCACGGGACACCCTGTCCCAAGCATCAGCATCCATGCAACCCCGTAGACGCGGTTCATCACCCTGCCCTCTCGAGCCCGAAGAAACCCGGAGCATACACCGCGAACTTCAAGAAAAGCCATCGCATGCCGGGAAAAACACCGCCGTGCCTGCCATGAAGCGATGCGCACGCGCATCACTCGTCGAGGTCGAGCATGCACAACCCGGGGTGATCCTCCCGTAGACCGGCGCATTCCTCCAGCGGCCCGCAGGCGCCCGGCGCATCCGAGGTGCATCGTTGGATGCATTGACCATTCAGGCACGAGAAGCCCTCGGGACATGAGCCTGACTGGGAATCACATTCAAGCAGACACCTCATCTTCACGGCATTTCGTGCTTCTCGAGCCGCAACATCGCACACCTGCCCCGCTGGACAGGGATTGAGCTGGCAATCCGTTCCATGGACCCGCGCGCAAATCGAGACCCCATGCTCCAGAGCGACGCATCGCTGCCCATCGGGGCAGGAACGCCCTTCGCAGGTCGGCAGACACACGGAGCCCTTCACATCCGCGGCGTGACAGGAATAACCCCGCGGGCAACTCCCTGGAGTCTCGGGTTGGCAGGGGCGGCGGCAAGACTTGTGCGTACAAACCAGGTCCGGCGCACATGCCATGTGACGAAAGCGGGGCAGTTCCATGCAGAACTCCCCTTCCGCGACCTCACCTGGCGCACCACAGAGGCGCACCACGCGTTCACCCGCTGCGATCGAGTAGCAGGAGAGGCCCTGGCCGCAGTCCGCATCCGTCGCGCAGGTGCTCGCCACACAGGCCTTCTTCAACATGAATTGATCGCGAAGACAGGCGAGCGGAGCGTCGCAGTCTTCATTCTTTTCGCAGGACCGCTTGAAGGTGAGCAACCGGCCCGTTTCGTCCGGTGGAAGAATGGGCACGAGCTTGCTGCCATGCTCGTACGTGACGGGCACATCCAATCCGCCAAGCAGCAGCCTGCTCGTGGCCCACATCAATGGGACTGGAAGCAGAAGGCCCAACGCCATGGCGAGCCACGCACGCCACCTCATTTCCAGCCTCTCTTCTCCCTCGCACTCAGGCAATCCGCCATGCACTCCTTGAACCTGGGTCCACACGCGGCTCGGAGCTCTTCCTCCGGGCAGTTGTCATGGGCCATCTCCTCGATCAGGTCCTTGAGCATGGCCTGACGCAGCACTCCCGCCTCACCGCCCACGGGGCACCCTGTCCCAAGCATCAGCACCAGCAGCCCTGCCGTCACGCGCACGCGGTTCATGCCCTGGCCCCCTGAGCCCGAAGGAACCCGGAGCCTACACAGCGGGCCGCGAGAGAAGCCATCACACGCCGGAAAACCACAGCGCCCGCGAGGACCGGCCTCTGGTGGCCGGCGCCCGCGAGCGCCTCGGCTGCTCAACACGGTCACCCGTGACTACGGATGCCGCTGGTTCCCATCCGGGGCGTTCTCCACCAGGTCCCGGCCGATGTTGCGCCGATCCCGATCCACCCCATCATCGTCGTAGTTGCGGCCTCCCAACGCGAAACGCCGCGCCGCCTCCGCCAGGTCTCTCATCACATCCTCGCGCGACGGGTACTCCTCCCGCGGCAGCGACTTGAGCACGTTGATGATGTCCGTGTACGCGCCGTTGTCCTCCGCTGCCGCGACGATCTGCTCGCGCGTGGCCGGGTAGTCCACGGAGTCCAGGTGGGGCGTGATGGAGAGTGCCGGGTTCTCCGCAAATCCGAATGCCATCTCGTGTCCTGTGCCTTTCCGCCCGGGCTTCCCTCTCCGCTCCCCGGGCCTCGGCTTCAAGCTGTGGACGGAATGTCTGGCGGGCTACCTCCTCCCCGCCCCCTCGTCCGTGTCTCCCGGGCAGCCTTCCGGCCAGGGCCAGGGTAGACTGCCGCTCCCCAGACATCCTCCGGGACTCCCGATGCTCCTCACCCCCCTGCTCGTCACCTGGCTGGCCCTCACTCCGCCTCCCGCCGCTCCCCCGCCCGCTCCCCAGGCTCCCGCGGCTCCGTCCTCCGACTCCGACGCCACCAGCGTCTACTCGCTCGACGACGGCGCCTTCGTGGACCAGGCGCTGAAGGACCTCGAGGCCCTCGAGCGCCACGCCCGGGGTCTGCGCGCCCTGCAGGAGCAGATTGCGAAGACGCGCGGCCTCTACACGCGCAAGCAGGACATCCCCTACACGCCGGACGAGAAGCGCACCCTGCTCACCACCTGGGCGGCCTTCTCCGACTACTTCGCCTCGCTCGAGCTCATCCGCCAGCGCTACTGGGACTTCGTCAAGCAGCCCTCCCCCACCCGGCCGGCGAAGCACGCCTGGGGCTTCCTGCTCACCCACGGCGCGCTCACCACGCAGCTGGCCCACGGGCTCACGTACGCGGAGCTCACCGGCGGCCGCAAGCAGCTCGAGGTCCTCCTGGACGAGCCCTCCGAGGAGTACGGCCTGCCCGCGCGCACCTTCGCCCGCTTCAAGGAGAAGGCCATCCACGTCTCCACCACCACCCAGCTCATGACGGGCGACACCTACGCCGGGCAGCTCCGGCCCCTGCTCAAGAAGACGGGCATCCTCAACGTGCGCCGCGCCGTGTGGCTCCTCCAGGAGATGCGGCTCAACTCCCAGGCCGCCCGGGGCAAGCTGCTCGAGCGCGGCCCCACCCTCTTCGCCAAGGCCGGCGCGGACGTGCTCAAGGACTTCACCGCCAGCGCCGTCTTCCCCGTGCAGCGCTCGGTGGCCGAGTGGATGGGCGACACCCGCGTCAAGCGCATCGGCCAGCCCCTCATCCGCCGCGAGCAGGCGCTCGCCCTCCTGGCCCACATGCAGCCGGGCGACATCCTCGTGGCCCGGCAGAACTGGTACCTCTCCAACATCGGCCTGCCCGGCTTCTGGCCCCATGCCGAGCTCTACGTGGGCACGCCCCAGGACTGGGCCACCTTCCTCGATGGCGACCCCGGCGTGCGCGACTGGCTCAAGACGCTGCCCGGCGCCCCCCAGACGCTCGCCCAGCACCTGGCGCGCGAGTACCCCGCCAGGTGGGCCTCCTACACCGCCCCGGACGGCCACGGCGACGCCATCCGCATCATCGAGTCCATCAGCGAGGGCGTCTCCTTCACCGGCCCCGAGCACGGCATGCACGTGGACTACCTCGGCGTCCTGCGCCCACGCCTGGCCCCCGTGGAGAAGGCCCGCGCCATCGCCCGCGCCTTCCACCTCCAGGGCCGGCCCTACGACTTCAACTTCGACTTCTTCTCCGACTCCACCCTCGTGTGCACCGAGCTCGTCTACAAGTCCTATGCCCCCTCCCAGGACATGCGGGGCGTGCGCATCGGCCTGGTGGACGTGGCCGGCCGCCGCACCCTGCCCGCCAACGAAATCGTCCGCCTCTTCGACTCCGAGTACGGCCAGCCCGGCCAGCAGCTCGATTTCGTTGCGTTCCTCGACGGCCGCGAGCAGGAGCGGGATGCGGTCCAGGGCGATATAGAGTCCTTCCGCCGCACCTGGCGCCGGGTGAAGTGGGACATCGCCCAGCAGTAGCCGAGACTCCAGGAGAGAGACGAAGGAGCCCCATGACGGAAGAGAGCGGACTCGAGATGCTGGAGATTGCCGGCAAGCTCTTCGAGCGGATGATTTCCCAGCAGCAGGCCAAGGTCCTCCGCCTGGCCCGCGAGGTGGTGCCCAACATCACCCCCGAGGAGCTGCGCAATCCCCACGACTTCCCGCAACTCAAGGAACACCCGACTTTCGAATTCGAAGATGGTCTCCTTTCGGGACTCATCTCCGCCCAGGTGGCGATGCGGGCGGAGCTCAAGGGCCGGCTGTTGCCCCCCGAACCCCCCAGGAGCTGACTGCCTGCCTGCCTTTGCCGTTCCCTCTTGCCTGGGTTAGTCCTTCCCGCCGTGAGCATCACCTCGACCTTGAGCCCGCCGGTATCCCGCGAACGCCTCCTCTCCGCGCTCGCGGCGGATCCGCCGCGGTTGGATCTGGCGGCGCTGGCCATCGCGACGCTCAACCGGCCGGAGCTGGACGCCTCGGCGTACCTGCACACCCTGGACGCGCTGGCGGCCCGGGTGCAGCTGGAGATGGAGCGGCACACCGGCCATGGCGAGGTGCTCGCCGGCCTCACCGCGCTGCGTCACGTGCTCGCGGACATCGAGGGCTTCCGAGGCAACGAGGAGGACTACCAGGCGCCGGAGAACAGCTTCCTGGACCAGGTGCTGGAGCGGAAGGTGGGCCTGCCCATCACCCTCTCCGTGGTGTACCTGGAGGTGGCGCGGCGCGCGGGCATTCCCCTCTACGGCGTGCCCTTCCCCGGGCACTTCCTGGTGGCCTGCAGCGCGGGGGACCACAAGCTGGTGGTGGACCCGTTCCACGGCGGGGAGATCCTCACCGAGGAGGGCTGCAAGGAGCTGCTGGAGCGCGTGGCGCCGCAGCTGCGCTTCAACCCCTCCATGCTGGCCCCGGCGCCGGTGGAGCTCATCACCTACCGGATGCTGTCCAACCTGCGCCGGGTGTACCTGGAGCGCGACGAGAGCGAGCGGGGCCTGGCGGTGGTGGACCTGCTGCTGATGCTGGCCCCCAACCATCCAGGCGAGCTGCGCACGCGGGCGGCCCTGCTCGCCAACCTGGGGGCCTACCGGGCGGCCCTCAAGGACGTGGAGCGCTGCCTGGAGCTGTCGCCCGAGGCGCCGGACCGGGCTCGGCTGGAGTTGACGGCCCGGGAGTTGCGCGAGCGCGCCGAGCTGTTGAACTGAAGGGCAGTCGATAAATCGCTCGCCAGCGGTGGAGCCAGAGGGGGCTGGATCAGGAGCCGCCGGGGGGAAGGAGCGAACCCAGCGCTCATGCGGTAGTGCGAAGCAGAGCCAGGCCGGTGTTC